>CAYVFJ010000153.1:0-2981 GCA_964450905.1 uncultured Verrucomicrobiota bacterium | reverse complement strand
TTATCCAAAAGAATCCCTGCGGCTTCCGGATGGAGCTGAATGGAACGCAATTTTTAACGAAGTGGTGGTTGCTTCACAAAGTAATCCTGTTCAGGGAATTAATCTTCAACCGAGTAAAGAAATGGCAGGATACACTTTAGCCAGTATTCAGGGTGTAGAAGGTGTGTTTGCTGTGAATGGAGGTGTTGCCAAATGGATTTTTGAACAAAACAAAGCGACGCATACTTTTTACGTGGAAGAAAGCTATCCTATTCCGTGGATGTATCCTTATTTGGAACCTGCGGGGCTTATCATGAAATTAAATAAAGAACCTCTTCCCTCACTTTCGGCGGAAGTGGTTGAGCGTGATAGGATCTATTGGAATCGGTTCAAAAGAGAATTACTTTCTAAGCCGGTTTTTCTTCGAGATATTGTGGCAAGAAAATCTTTTTCTAAATTGCGTAGTTCCATTGGAAATCTTTATGCTTCTCGCGGAATGAATCAGGAAGCGGAACGAGCTTTTAAGGAGGCTCTTGAGTTCTATCCTTCGAGTGCGGAGGCGCGTCAGCGTCTCATTGAGATAGATATCGTTCAGGAGCGGTTCGATGAGGCTCTTGCTATTTGCGAGGCATGGGTGGAATTCGATTCCTACAATCCTGGGCCTGCGGATGCCTATCATCAAATATTACAGATCAAAGCCGCGTCCGAAAAAGAGGGCGAATTAAGGTCTCAATATGAAGCATGCAAATTGGATCCAAATTTTATTCTTCAATTTGCGGAAATCCTTAATGTGCGCAACAAAACTCAGGAAGCAGACAAAGTGGTCGATGACTTTTTGGAGCAAACGACCAATCTAGATTTATGGCAATCCATCGTTCAGCTTTACGCCCAAGCGAATCGTGTGGACCGGGTTGAAGTCATTCTCAAACGTTTAAGTAAACGTGAACCCAACCACGCTTCCATCTGGTATAATCTTGCGACGATCCAGTCGGCCACTCAGCGGACGGAAGAAGCGTGTGATAGTCTTCAAAAAGCGATCAAACTAGATACTCATTTCTACCAGTCAGCTCGCACGGATGAACGTTTCAATCAGATTCGCGCAACGGAACAATTTAAGAAAATTTTCAGCGATCAAAAAGAATAGAAAAGAAGGCGTTGTATGTTGATGCAAACAGAAAATCTGCGAAAATCCTATAAGGGCCGAGAAGTGGTTCGTGGAGTAAGAATTGAAGTGGAACATGGAGAAATTGTCGGGCTCCTTGGTCCTAACGGTGCTGGGAAGACGACGACCTTTTACATGATCGTGGGTCTTGTGAGTCCAGATAACGGCATGGTTTATTTCGAAAATCATAATGTCACTCATGTCCCCATGTATCAAAGAGCACGCTTGGGGATGGGTTATCTTGCTCAAGAACCTTCTGTTTTTCGCAAACTGACAGTGGAGGAAAACATCATGGCCATCTTGGAGTTTATGCCCTATTCACGTCAGGAACGTCAGGAAAGACTTCGTTCTCTTCTTGCTGAATTGGATCTGACACGTCTTGCAAAAAACAAGGCCTATACTTTAAGTGGCGGAGAAAAGCGACGGCTTGAGATCACCCGAGCTTTGGTCACGAACCCTAGTTTTATTCTGTTGGACGAGCCGTTTAGCGGAATTGATCCTCTCGCGGTGCATCAGGTTCAGGAAATCATTCTTCAATTGCGCCAACGAGGGATGGGCATTTTGATTACCGACCATAATGTTCGAGAAACCCTTTCGATTGTGGATCACGCTTATCTGATTTGCGAGGGAGAAGTTCTTCGGCAAGGCACCAAAGATTTTCTTGTCAACGATCCTGTAAGCCGCGAGCTTTATCTAGGTCCTCGGTTTTCGATGTAAGAACGCAAATCTAAGAACCCCGCGCATCTGCAGCGAGTTCGGAAGCGATCCATTCATCACGGTATCGATTTTCTTAAAGATTCAGGATCGGTGATGGGCGCTTTACAGGTATAATCTTGACAGAGGTAAGCTGTGGCCTTGTCGTTCAAGGGTTTGATTGCAGAAAGAAAAGGCAGATATTTTGCCATTTCTTTCTGATTTCCACCCCCATCAGCTAATAAGAGAATTGTATTAGGTAGGTAACGTCGATTGACCTCACGCCACATGACTTGAGTGTCTGATTTGGTTAAATCACCTGCGATCACGATTTGACGTGGTTTATTTAAAAGATCGTTGAAGACACACAACATCAGTGGCATCGAAGCAGAAAATTGGCGTAGATTGCCTGATAAAGATTGTAAGGTGCGTTCTGCTTGATCGCGATACTCATGTTTATCCGTAAGATAAGATAATCGAAGGAGATTCCATGCTGCCATGGAATTACCGGAAGGTTCAGCCCCCTCATAATCGCTCTTGGGACGCATGAATAACGTCGGATCATCCGTACCCGCAAAATAAAAACCACCTCGTTTCTCGTCCCATAATTGTTTGATCTGTTCTTCGGTCAAACGAATGGCTTCATTCAACCAACGTGGATTTTGGCTTGCTTCAAATAGATCAAGCAACCCGCCAACAAAAAAGGTATAATCATCCAGAAAAGCCGAGCCTTTTGCTTCCTGATCACGATAACGTCTCAAGAGTTGTCCTGTCTTTGGATCTTTTAATTTTGTCAGAATAAAATCGGCTGCTTTCGAAGCTTGTTTAATAGGATATTCCTCTCCAAAAGCGCGTCCTGCCTTGGCTAATCCAGAAATCATTAAGCCATTCCATGAGGTAAGAATTTTATCATCCAAATGAGGTCTCGGACGTTTAGAACGAACTTCGAAAAGTTTGGCCTTTGATTCCTCAATGATTTTTCGAACTAGCTCTTCTGGTTGACCGGTTTTTTTTGCAGTTTCTTGAAATGAATAAATCCCATGCAATACGTTTTTGTTGTGCTCAAAATTTCCGTGTAACCGAAAATCATAATGCATGGCAAAGACTTTTGCTGAATCGACGCCAAGAATTTTTTGAATTTCCTCTT
>CAYVFJ010000152.1:0-2916 GCA_964450905.1 uncultured Verrucomicrobiota bacterium | reverse complement strand
CCGACCCAAAAGTAAAATTCTTAAAATTTGAGAAATTTTTCTGGATATCTTTCTCTCTATCAAAACACTTTAAAACCTGCCCATTGCGCACGTTGAAGGGATCTTTGAGAATCACCCGATATCCATTCTTCAATCTGCGGCTTTCCTGATAAATGAAAGCAGTTTTTTTAGGAATTGAAAGAACCAGCCATCCTCCTTTTTTAAGAATCCTTGCATATTCCCGAACATGAAGAGAAAAATCTCTTCCTTGTCCCATGTAATAACAAGTATTCCATGACAAAAGATAATCGAAAAACTCATCTTCAAAATCGATAGAATCATTTGTGCTAACTTTGATGGTTGCCTTTACAATACGAACATTGCCCAAGTTCTCTCTTGCTTTATTCACAATTTCCGGTGTGATTTCGGTTCCATAAACATCAAAACCGCAGCTTTTCAAAAAAACCATATTGCGCCCATCCCCACATCCGATGTCACAGATTTTCTTATTAACAAAAGCATTCTGATTCAATTTTAAACGTGGATATGTTCCTTTAAAAATACGGATAACATATTCTGCTGGATAAGCCATGGAATGCCGATGAAAAAAATGTGCCCATTTCTGTTTTTCTGTAGTAGTTTTCACCTCACAACTCCTTTACTTTTCTCATAAAAAGAGGGAAACCCTACAATCTCAATGAGCTCACCGCAATCTCCTTGGACAAAAAATACTTCCAACCATTTCGCATTCAGATAAAGACTCTCAATCTCTGTAACCTTAATCCCTTGTTTTCTTAAATCCTCTCTTTCCTGAGGAGCCGAATGACTAATGAACGCTAAACAATTGAAGCTTCCGTCATCTAACAAGGAAAAATCGTTAAACCTCTCTTCCTTTTGCAAATAAAGTTGACACCTTTGCTTACGGAACACCGATGAAAATTGCATCAGAGCAAAATCTTCCTCATTACTAATCAAATAGAAGCCAAAACATTGCCAAAAACAGATGCTTTGTTCCAAATTTCTACTTTTAACAATGATCTTATTAAATTGAAAATTCTCTTGCCCATTGTTTTCTTTTATATAAATGTCCATACCTAAATGTTTGATCTGAATTTTTCTCAGAGAGATATCAAAATGGCTCTGTCTTCCCATTTTCTCAATCCATTCATTTGGAAGACACTCAAAGACAGGAACATAGCAAGAATATCTTTTGGGTACAAATCCATGATCCAACAATTCGATACTTAAACTCCCCTCGCGCGTCAAAAAAGCCAAACTCTGCTGCTTTTGAAAACACCGCATCAACTTTTTCTTAATAGAAGGGTTAGGAACCCCCCTTTCGATAAAACGCGGCTCATAGCCCAACGCTTCAACCCATTTTATACCCTGTCCAAAATTTTTTACCGCAAAAGCAATATGGTCAATATCGAGAATCCTGAGTTGGTAAAAAAATATGCTTGCTTGATCTCCAACTTGTCAGTTTTCCCGTTACTCTTCTTAGGAATTTGGGATAATTCTACAAACTCATCAATGCAACAATATCTCCCCATCCGCCTTAAAATTTCATTACTCAATTCTTTCTTTTTCTCATGACCGAAGGTACCATCTCGAGGAACATAAAAACAAACGATTTTCTCTCCCATAATTGGATCGGGTAGCCCCATAACCACATGTTCGTCAAAGACTTCCTGGCGGCTGATAAAATCTTCTAGCTTGCGAGGGCTAACATTGATTCCTCCTCGGATAATAAGATCCTTCTTGCGCCCTGTGATAAATACAAATTTTTCTTTCATTGTTCCAATATCACCCGAGCAGAACTTTCCATCCTCCAAAAAGAAATCCATAGGGATATTAGAGTAACCCAAAAACATCCAGGGGACTTGAATAAGAATTTCTCCGTCTTGTACAAACGTCAGCTCGACTCCATCCAACGGCTCACCAACACTGCTTTCAATTTGCATCCGGCCAGGAGCATTGGTAGTGACAAATAGAGTTTCAGAAAGACCATAACTCTCATAAAGCCGGATTTGATATTTATTCTCAAAAGCTTCTTTCTGCTGAGTATCAAACGGAGCTGTACCAACACAACCTATAAAATTTCGTCCCCGTGTGAATTTTTTGCCCTCTTCTCCACGGTCAATTTTCAACAACAAAGAGATAATAGTCGGAATTAACCAAAAGGTAAGAATATCCGATTTTTGATCATCGAAATATTTCATCGGCATTTCCCAAAAATGAATAATCTTCGCGATACTGAATGACTCATCTATGATAATGCGGCTACCAGCGATAAACGGCAGTATTAAAAGATTCAAGATTCCGGCCATATAAGTCATTGGAAGGTTATGATAAAAAATATTCCGTCGATCAAAATGGAACCTCTTATTAAAGGCCAGAGCCGAACCAAACAGGTTATGAAAAGAATGCATCACTCCTTTTGGAATGCCGGTCGATCCGGAGGTAAAGGTGATCAAAAACAACCGATTATAATCGATCTTATCAAAAATCACCAATTCACGAATATCTCTTAAAAACGACTTATCCCTCAATAATGCCAGTTCGTCTATCTTTATGATCTTATGGGTCCATCGGTCATTTTTCTCTCGACTGATGACACACGGATCATTAAGCAACGATAAAATCTCTCTGATTTCATCCTCTCCCTTATTGGGATCAATTGGCACCGCCGTTGCTTGCATGAATAGGCAGGCAAAATACAACACCGCAAGCTCTATTGAATTAGGCAGGAGCAAACAAATAATATCACCTTCTCCTAAACCCTGACCATGAAGTTTCTCTTTAACCGTCAACCCCATGCTAAAAATTCTTGAATAGGAAAATTCACGTCCCGTGGCAGCTTCAATCAAGAACGTTTCTTGCCAATAATCATTGAAAACTCTCTTTAACGCATCCACCGTTGATCTGTTATCTTTCATC
>CAYVFJ010000151.1:0-2691 GCA_964450905.1 uncultured Verrucomicrobiota bacterium | reverse complement strand
TTGGTCGACCTCTCCATTTTTTATACCCGGCTCCATGATGACTTCGCCATTGAGAATTCGTTGAAGAAAAAAATCAGGTAATTTCCATTGCAGAAAAGTAGAAAGAGGAACATTGGCAAACCTTGCAGCAGTTGAATTTGTTGTCTGAATAATCTGGTGTGGAATCGCAGCCCAAAAAATGGTCAGTCGTCCCGGGGGAACTTCTACAGGGGAACCGCCGTGCAAGTAAGTGATCTTCCCTTCCTCGACAAAAGTAAACTCGATGTCATCATGTCGATGAAAGGGTTCTTTAACAAAGTCCTTTTTATAATTAGCAGAATGAGTTTTCATTTTTATTTATCTAAACTGGGTTTTACTGCGTGGGTGTAAGGTCTACACACAAAAACAGATGCTTTCAAGATTTATTTTTGATGTTTAGCTTCCAATGAAAAGATCCCTGTGGATGGATGTTTTATCAGCTTGCAGCCCAAGGCTTGTAGCTGGAATAATGGCGTGATGCAAGACAAACAAAGCGAAAAAGATATCCGTGGAGTGCGTATCGATAAAGTAGGTGTCAAAGGACTGCGTTATCCTATTGTGGTACGAGATCTTGCTCATAAAACTCAAAATACTGTGGCTACGATTTCGATGTCCGTTGATTTACCTCATCATTTCAAAGGAACGCATATGAGTCGTTTCTTAGAGGTGATCAACGAACATGGAAGAATCATTCATGTAGAGAATATTCCGGATATCCTTCAGCAAATGTGTAAAAGATTGGACGCCGAACATGCTCATATTCAGATTGATTTTCCTTACTTCATCGAAAAAAAAGCCCCTGCAACTCATTCGCTTGGCATGATGGATTATGGCGCGATGTTTCTGGCAAATATAAAAAAGGGCAAGATCGATTTTGTGCTAGGAACTTCGGTCGCTGTCACCACTCTATGTCCCTGTTCAAAGGCGATCAGCGTAAGAGGTGCTCATAATCAAAGAGGACTGGTTCAGCTACAGGTACGTTCGAAGAGCACCGTTTGGATTGAAGAACTGATTGAGCTTGTGGAAGCATCCGCAAGTTGTGAGCTTTACTCTTTACTGAAACGGCAGGACGAAAAATATGTCACGGAACGTGCTTATGATAACCCAGTCTTTGTCGAAGATTTAGTCCGGAATATAGCGGTCCGTTTAAAAAAAGATCGGCGTGTTCAGTGGTATCATGTCGAAGCAGAAAATTTTGAAAGCATCCATAATCACAGCGCCTTTGCGGTTGTTGAAAGTGGTCTGTGGAAAAATAAAAAACAGGTTCAAAGGAAAAGAGCGCGCGTCACTTGACAGATACGGATCTCCGTTTCATCCATGCTCTTTTTTCGGTGTTTTCAAAATGTCCTTCCCAAATCCTGATCAATCTGCGGTGATTGAAGCGATCCATGAATCGCTTTTGGTTCTTGCTCCCATGGGAACAGGCAAAACACGAACAGCAGCGGCAGCCATTCGTCGGGCCATCGAATCCGGAATTGAACCAGAACGCATTCTCGGATTGACCTTTACCAATCGTGCGGCTGAAGCCATGCGAACCGCAGTAGCCGAGACTCTTCCCAAAGAAAGTCATCGAGTTCATCTCTTTAATCTCCATGGGTTATGCGCACGTTTGCTTCGCGAAGAGGGATCTCTTGCCGATTTACCACCTGATTTCGGAATTTTAGATGAAGATGAATCTGCAGAATTATTATGGCAATTTATTCCACGCGCAGATCGCGAAACACGTTATAAAAATAAATCTCAAGAAGCTCTCAGTGCCTACGAAAAATTTGTCTTCAATTTTCTGATGGGCGAGGCCGCAGGTTCTCCTCCGCCTGCATTCAAAATGTATCGAGACGCTCTTCGTCGAGATGGTTCCATAGATTTTACGGGACTTATTGCACGCGCTTACCAGATATTAAAAGTTCATCCTGCAGCGCGCGAACGGTGGCAGGCGCGTTATCGATGGATGCTTGTTGATGAAGTGCAAGATATTAACTTAGCGGAATATCGGATCATTGCGCTGTTGGGCGCCGTTCATCGGTGTGTTAAATTCTTGGGTGATACCCATCAAACCATTTATGAATGGCGTTTTGCTCAACCCCACCAAGTCATCGAAGCTTTTGAAAAAGAATTTCGACCTCGAAAGCTTGCTTTAAAAATCAATTATCGTTGTTCCAAAAAATTGGTGATGGTGACCAATCTGGTGCGGAAACATTTTATTCCTAGTGAAGACCCATTTCCAGAAGCGTCCATGAACTCGGCGAACGACGGAGAACTCACTTTAAATTCCTTCCATCATCCCGAAGAAGAAGTTCAAGCCGTTGTTTCTCAACTTAACCTCTGGAAAAAACAAGGGATTCCTTATCATCAAATCGCTGTATTAACTCGTCAAAATCGCACGCTGATAGAAATTTCTACGGCTCTTAAAATCGCTGAAATTCCGCATCTTGTTGCGGAAGATTTCGATTTTTTTCGAAGACAAGAGATCAAGGATGTGACAGCGATCTTGGAACATTTAGTCTCGCCTTTTCGTCGTCATCCGATTCTACGTCTGCTCAAACGATTTGGCGCGAAAGCAAGCGCTTTGGACGAACTTGAAAGATCGGCTCATGGGACGGGATTGCATCTTGGTTATTTAGTTCGAGGCGCCCATGGTGATCCTCTCTATCCTTTGTTAGAAGCATGGAAAAA
>CAYVFJ010000150.1:0-3212 GCA_964450905.1 uncultured Verrucomicrobiota bacterium | reverse complement strand
TCCGCCATCTGACATGCTAATTCTCCACTTTCGATTTTGAAGATGAGCTTGTCATTTTTAATTTCACGGAGGTTGCCTTCGATTTTGACGTTTGTCCGCGTTACAATCTGTTGTTGATCGTAGGGATAGTCTTGGATATCTTTTGCAAGGATCTCTTTAAAATTCACGAGCCACTGAGTGGTCACAATCTGATATTGCAAGATCGACCGACTTTCGTCGCTTTTGATCTGTGGTTCTAAGGCTTTCCATTCGTCAAGAAGAGAATCAAATCGATAGCTGCTCACCAGAGATTTTTTTTGAGCAAGCACCCCATCCAACAGTTTTTTTTCTGCAGCTAAGATCTGAAGGTGTTCCACCCTTTTTTTTGTTCCTTGTTCTTTCAGAAAACTATCATAATCCTGTCTATTTTTTTCCACATATTTTGCAACTTGTGGTTGAATCAAACGTGTTTGCCACTTGTTTTTGTTGTCCTTTAATAACTGATCAATTTCAGCATACTTTTGATCTTTTTGAAGGCTTAAAATTTGCTTCTCGAATCCCGTGAATAATTCGTATTCACTGATAAAACGTTTCACGAAAGCTCTATAGACCAAAGTCCAGTGCTGATCTTTACCAGTTACACCTTCGATCGAACCATAAATTTTCCAATGCTGTTGAACTACATCAGGCAAATCCCGAGTCATCGCGTCCAGTCCAGCATCGAAATGAGCAATGGCATTCATCCACATCGGTAATTTCGATATCACTTCATCAAACTGTTTTTCTGGAAGTTTTCCCGAAAGGATGAACGCAAGAAGAGCAGGATATTGGTTTTCCTCAATGGGACTCTTTAAAGAGCTGATTGTAAAAGATCCCATCAATTCTTTTAACTCGTCCACTGCAGGACGCAGGTCTGTTTTTGTGCCATCGATTGCGCCCTTCATATATTTTGCTCTGATCTTGTGAAGTCTGAGCCAGGAATATAAGGGATGATCCAGTGGCAGTCGCTTAAGAGCCTCTCCAAATTGAGTGTAAGCTTTATCAAATTCACCGTCTGCAGCTAGAACATGTGCTTTATGGATGACTTCCACTAAATGATCCGTGGAAGGAAGAGATAATGGCTCGGAGCTTAATGGCTCGGAGTTTAATGGTTCGGAGCTTGACGGCGTTGTCATCGGAATGACTTTTACTCGAGATATGGAAGAAGGATTTTCAGTTTCTTTCGGTGGATGACGAGGTTCAGGAGGTATCTGAACAGTACGAGAAGCGGGCGGGTTGCTCGATGTTTCAGGAGATTTTTTTGATTGATTCAACCAAAGCCATATTCCAAGACTAATCACGGTGATGGTGATTGCCAAAGCAATGGCCACTGTTCTGATTGGAAAATGATTTTCTATCTGAATTTTTTGAACGGGTTTTTTCAGAAGAGCTAAACGCTTGGCATAGGCCAGATCGTTGAGAAGTTCATCATAACTCTGATGTCGTTCTTCTGGATTTCGCTTGAGCATACGACCAATCACTTCCGCGGTTTCTGGAGTGCAATCCGGCGCAAAAGCTTTTAACGAAACGGCTGGCGCGTGGAGATGTTTGAGAACGACTTCTGTGGAAGTGCTCGCCTCAAAGGGAGGTCTCCCTGCAAGAGCATGGAAGAGGGTGCCACCCAAACTATAAATATCGCTACGAAAATCTTCCTGATGATCCGAAATTTTTTCGGGTGCAATGTAATAAGGAGTTCCCCAAATGCCTTCCTGTTTCTGCGCCTGTTTCTTCGACTTATCCTCAAAACGCGCCAACCCAAAATCCACAACCTTAGCAATCCCATCCTCAGCAAACAAAATATTTCCTGGCTTAATATCTCTGTGAATTAAATTCCGTTCGTATGCCGCCCGAAGACCGCTGGCAACTTGGATGCCCACATCTAATACGTCTAATTCAAGAAGACGCCGTTCCTTTCCAATTCGATCATCCAAACTTCCGTTCGATAAAAGTTCCATCACTAAATAATAACGCGATTCTTGTTCGCCAAATGAATAAATCTGCGCGATATGAGGATGATTCAAAGCGGCGGCGGCACGAGCCTCACGTAAAAAACTTTCCACAAACTGAGAGTTCGTTGCATACTCTTCACGCATCACTTTCACTGCTACCTGACGCTCCAAAGAAATATCTAACCCACGATAAACCGCTCCCATTCCACCAATCCCGATGACATCGATCAATTTAAAATGCGCGATTTGAACCGGCAAAAGATAACCACATTTTGGGCACGACTTGTGCTGATTAACGGGATCCACACGAAAATGCACGTTGACCGCACATTGAGGGCAAGGCTTGGGCATCTTTTTAGGGCCACTTTTGACCATCACCACGCTTTTTGTAGTAACGCTTTTTTGCATCTCTCTCCTTCACTCTAGCGAATAGATACGATATAACAAACTTTTATTCTTTTGACCATAAGATTGCCACACGCATGAGACCAGGTTAATTTCAACATATGCACCCTATCCTTTTCGAGCGCGGTCCACTTGTCCTTCGTTGGTACGGACTGTTGATTGCGGTTGGATTCTGGTTGGCCTATCTTTCCTTCAGAAAAAGAGCGACCCGCCTCAAACTCGATGAAAAAGAAATTTCCAACTTGATCTTATTGCTTTTTGTGAGCGGAATCGTGGGGGCAAGAATTTACTACGTTATTTGGAACTGGAAAGAACAGTTTGCTTCCAGACCTTTGGAAAGCTTGATGATTCATCATGGAGGGCTTGTTTTTTTTGGTGGTTTTATTTTTGCTCTTTTAACTTTGTATTTATGGGCTCGACAAAAAAATCTTTCATTTGCGTTGCTGGCGGACACTCTTTCCATTCCACTAGCCTTGGGACATGGGATTGGTCGATTAGGTTGTTTTATGAATGGTTGTTGTTACGGAAAAATGTGCGATCATTCATGGGCGATTCGTTTAAACGCGCCTCCTGAAATTGCAGGATTTCCTATTCATCCCACACAACTTTACGAAGCAGCGGGCTTACTTTATATCGTTGTCGCGCTAAAAATGATTGAAAAATGGGCTCGCTATCCAGGACAAGTGGCTTGGTCTTATTGTATTCTTTATTCTATTCTACGCTTTATGGTGGAGTTCTTCCGTGGCGATGTTCCACATACTTATCTGGGCCACTTCACGTTCGCGCAATGGATTTGTCTGCTTCTCTTTTTCATCTCATGGCTCTCCTCTGCGCGCGCGG
>CAYVFJ010000149.1:0-3760 GCA_964450905.1 uncultured Verrucomicrobiota bacterium | reverse complement strand
GCCCGTCGTGTCCGTGAATGCGAAGTCTATTCCGAAATTTTGCCTTATACCACCCCAGCGGATTCTCTCAAGCATCCAGAGATTTGTGGCATCATTCTTTCTGGAGGACCCGCAAGCGTCTACGCTCCTAAGGCGCCCCATCCCGATCCAGCTATTTTTCAATTAGAAATTCCTATCCTTGGAATTTGTTATGGCATGCAATTGATCGCGCGCCATTTCGGAGGACGCGTTTCACCAGGAGATAAGAGGGAATATGGTCACGGAATTTTACGTTTAATAACACCTTGTGCTTTGTTTTCCAACCTCCAAAAATCTTTAAAAGTTTGGAATTCTCACGGAGATCAGTTGACACATTTTCCTAAAGGATTTCGAAGCGTGGCTCGCACTGAAAATTCAGAATACGCGGTCATCGAACATCGTCAGAAAAAAATCTTCGGTTTACAGTTTCACCCAGAAGTTCATCATACACCACAAGGTCAAGATATTCTTAAAAATTTTGTTTTCAAAATATGCGGGTGCGAGCCCTCGTGGACGACGCGATCTTTGATCGATCGGACTTGCAAAAATATTCAGGACGAAGTTGGAAAAGAAAATGTGATTCTTGGTCTGAGCGGAGGCGTCGATTCCAGTGTGGCTGCTGCGCTTTTAAATAAAGCCATCGGAGGACAGTTGACTTGCGTTTTCGTCAATAATGGGCTTCTCAGAAAAAATGAAGAAAACGGAGTGCGCCAACTCTTTCATCGTCATTTTAAGATTCGCCTTAAATATATCAATGCCGCTCAACGCTTTTTACGCGCGCTTCATGGAGTGATCGATCCTGAAAAGAAAAGAAAGATCATCGGTCGAGAGTTTATTCGAGTTTTCGAAAAGGCAGTACTCCAATTAAAAGGCACTCACCGGTTTTTAGCTCAGGGAACTCTTTATCCGGATGTGATCGAAAGTGTTCCCATCGGAAATAATCCTGCTTCATTGATTAAATCTCATCATAATGTGGGAGGATTACCCAAAAGAATGAAATTTAAGTTGATCGAACCCCTTCGCCAATTGTTTAAGGATGAAGCTCGTAAGGTGGGTGAAAAACTTGGGTTGTCGCGTGAAATCGTCTGGAGACAACCCTTCCCAGGCCCCGGATTGGCGGTGCGTTGTTTAGGAGAGATCACCCCTAAAAAATTGCGCATCCTGAGAAATGCAGATTGGGTTGTGATCGATGAAATGAAAAAATCGGATTGGTATTACAAAGTATGGCAAAGTTTCGCGGTTTTACTTCCTGTTCGCTCCGTGGGAGTGATGGGAGACGAAAGAACCTATGATCATACCATCGCTTTACGCGCGGTCGAAAGTCAGGACGCCATGACTGCGGATTGGGTAAGACTACCTCAGGATTTGCTTGCCCGAATTTCTTCGCGCATCACGAACGAAGTGAAAGGAATCAATCGTGTGGTTTATGATATCACTTCAAAACCTCCAGGAACGATTGAATGGGAATAGCAAACAAACGATTGACAAATAAAAAACGCTTTAGATATCATGTCCGTATGGATCGATTTTTTTGTCATATCATCGGAAGCCTAGTGATTCTATCGTGTATGGTCGTGTCTGTCCACGCGAGCACGTTCAAGTGTGCTAAAGAAATTAAAGCTTTTGATACCGAAACTCCATCTAAAGAAATGGCTCCCATTCCAAAAGATATCTCGTTGGATATCAATGATCAGGCGGATCCAAGTGGGATGTATTATGTCACTTATATCAAAAATGGGGAGGTGATTGAATCATTATGTCACGCAGAGGATGTGGGTAAGATGGATTTAACGAAGGGCAAAGGAGCGCCCGTGAAACTCGATCCTAGTTTGGAAGGATTAGAAACTTTTGTTTGTAAAAGGCCGATCGACGCTTTTGACGTGTCGAACCCCACGAAAAGGATCGGAGTATGGGATATCCACACAGAATTAAGGTTGAATCGAGCGGCAACAAAGAATGGAATGATTCCCGTTGCATTCCAATATCCCGATGGAAAAGTGATTCGGGCTCAGTGTTGGGAAGAGGATCTTTCAAAGAAAGATTTTTTTGAATGTGCCCACGAAATCAAAGCTTATGATCCCTCCAATTCAAGCGCTGAATTGGGAGTTTGGTTGGTAAATACAAAGCTTATTTTGATGGCAACTCCTGATTCGAAAGAAATGGTCTTGGTCAAGTACCGTAATCCTGAGACAGGTGAAATTGCTCAGGCGTTGAGCCGGGCACTCGATCTAGGAAAATCTGCGCAAGTCACATCTACAGGTGGAACAGGTTCCTTAAAATCGTATGACGATATTAAGCAGTTTACGGGAGTTACAGGGTTTAAAACACGACCCGAAAAACTTAAATCTTATATGTCTGTCGATTCTGCTTTGACGATGGCATTTGAAAACCCAAAGGCAGCAACCCCTCATGAGCTTTTATTCGATCAAGAACATCTTACTTCCATTGAATCAAAAATGGGTTCACCGCTGTCCGGTCTTCAGAAAGGACAAAAAGGAGTTTTAGCTTATACCGGGAAACTGAAGGACGGAACAGATGGCTGCGTTGTTTTTGATTCAGTCGTCGGCAGATATCATCCCATGGATTACATGGTGGTGTTGGATCATGAAGGTAAAGTGAAGTCCATCGAAATGCTTGTTTATCGGGAGCAAAACTATCCTGTGGGCGATGTGATTCCTAAAAATAGTTGGAGCAAACAGTTTGTCGGAAAATCAGAAAATGCGCCGCCTAAATTTAAAGATAACATCACCAATATCACAAAGGCTACCATGTCATGCGAAGCGGTCACAGATGGTGTCAATAAAATCCTGGCAACAATCAAAGTTTTTTCTAAAGAACTTGGGATGGAATCAAGCTCTTAAGAATGGCCTGCCAAGAAAGTTTGGAAGATGATCCGATGCCTCACGAAAAGTTATCTTCTTCGCTGTTTCATTTTACTTTTATTTCAATGGAACAGCAGTTCTTTCGCCCAGGAGAAGGAAGAAATTTTTTCTCGAACACGTCCCATGCTAGGGACCTTTGTCGAAATAACAGTAGAGGGACTTTCTCAAGAAAAGGCTTATCAAGCAATGGATCTTGCGTTTGCCGCAATCGATCAGGTGGATCTTCTGCTTTCAAGTCATCGGCCAGATAGCGAACTCAATGCCATCCATTCGTCCGCAGGAGATCGGCCTGTCACCGTCTCGCCTTGGACTTACGAATGTATTTCTCAAGCCATTGAAATCGGTGATCAAAGCGAGGGCTCTTTTGATATTACTTGCCGTCCAGTTTTGGATCTTTGGGGTTTTGTTCGTAAACAATATCGTTTAGCAAACCAAAATGACCTCAACCAAGTTCTTCCATTAGTCAACTATCGGAATGTGATTTTATTGAAAAACAATCTATCTAGTCGGCCTAGAACAATATCTCCCCCAATGCTGATGGGAGATCGGATAGGACTCGCAAAAGCAGGGATGAAGTTGGATGTAGGAGGCATCGGTAAAGGGTTTGCGGCCGATAAAGCCGTTGAAGCTTTAAAAAAAGCGAGGGTGCCTTCCGGCACCGTTGCTGTAGGTGGGGATATTTGTGGATTCGGACCACATCCTTGGAAAATGGGGATTGCCAACCCGTCGAATCCGGAAGAAACGATAAAAACACTTGATATTCAAAATGAAGCCATCTCGACTTCGGGAGATTATGAAAACTTTTTTGAAGTAGATGGACATCGTTATTCTCATATGATTGATCCAAGAACAGGACAGCC
>CAYVFJ010000148.1:0-3910 GCA_964450905.1 uncultured Verrucomicrobiota bacterium | reverse complement strand
TGGCGAGCTACCGATTCAAGTAGATGTGGATTTCCTAAAATCTCCTGAGGCGAAGACAAAAAAGAATAAACTCAAATTGACGACTGGTTTTCGTCCTCTCGATGCTGATGGATGCGCTACAGCATTCAGCCATCCGGAACTGGTGTTTATTACTGGTCAAATGATTAAAGGAGCTCAAAATAAGGTTCAACTCCGAGTCGCTTCAATTGCGGATTTTCTTGTGATGAAATCTTATGCGTTACTGAAACGTGATAAGCCCAAAGATGCTTATGATATTTGCTACTGTATTGATAATTATCCCGGTGGCATGGCAAAATTAGCCAACCTCTGGAAAGGGCGAAAGAAGGAGAAACACGTGGCCAAGGCTATTACTACATTAGCAGAGAAGTTTTCTTCAAGCGATGCCTTTGGGCCAGATCAAGTTGTGGAATTTTATAATTCGCCAAGTATGGAAGAGCAAGAAATTCAAAAGTATCGAGCATTTGAATTGATACAAAATTTTCTAGGTATGCTGTAAATCCAAATGAGCTCTCATGCCTACACCGAAGATCAGCTTGTCGAACAGCCCCGCCATCGAGTTGTTCGCGGAGCTTGACTGGCAAACGGTAGTGGCATCGGAGGAAATCTTTGGAGTTCCAGATTCTCGTTAGGGGAGAGATAAATCAGCCACTTCAGCCGATAAATCCGTTTTTGAAATAGTGGATGGAACGATTACAAAAATTTCCCTTTTCAGGTAATTAGTTTGGCGTGTTTTGTGGGCTCAACTGCTGAATCCAGCTTGATCAATAATGAGCGGCTATTTCTGTGATATCTATCACATTTTTCTTCTTAATTTATAGGAACTTCAGAGAGCATGACCCATTTACGACAGCGGGGGATGAGGTGTGCTAGCTGTGATTTATGATCTCGTCCCCCCCCCTAACGCAAGATTAAATTGTAACGATTCGTATTCAAACTTCTGATGTCTGACTCCCTGAACAGTTACGATTTTGCTTTCTATTGCTTAAATCAAACTCTAAAAATGAGGGATGCTGGGCTGATTTCCCTTTTGTTTAAATAAGTCAAACCACAAAAAAATTCAAAAAAATAAAGTCTATGAAACAAATCCATACAAGTGGCAATACATTGGAACATTTAGAGGTTTACGTTCCGGAAAAAATCAAAACCTTGGTTGTGGCATTATTGATTGGGTTTAGTCTTGTCTATATTGTCGGGCTATCTTCTCCAATGCCCATACACAATGCCGCTCATGACACGAGACACGCAGCAGGCTTTCCGTGTCACTAAATATCTTTCTAAGTGATATAAAACATGACTGCGAAATTCATGACTGCGGCCTGTATCTCAGGTCTGATTGCAGGAACGATATTAACGTGTTTACAGTCGGCTAAAGTGTTTTCACTTATTTACAAAGCTGAAGAATTTGAAAATGGCGAATTCATCCATTACAAATCATCTCCACAGGAAAAGCTTTCGTCCAAAACTCAAGAAGATCATCAAGTGAACCACAAAGGATCTCCGTCGGCTGTCCATGAACATGAGGAAGATGCTTGGGCGCCCAAAGATGGAATTCAACGATGGCTTTTCACATTGTTAGCAAACACAAGTTTGGCCACAGGATGGTCTTTTCTCTTATGTTCTGTTTTGCTTTTTGTGCAGAGGATCAATCTAAAAACAGGCGTCCTTTTAGGGGTGCTAGGGTACCTTACATTTTTTGTTGCGCCCTCATTAGGGTTATCACCAGAATTGCCTGGAACGGAAGCAGCTTCACTCGATCGAAGACAGGCTTGGTGGGTTTTTACTGTTTTAGCTACAGGCGGCGCTTTTTGTTTGTTATTCTTCAGTAAAAACTATTTTGCTAAAAGTTTTGCTGTTTTATTGCTTATCTTACCTCATGTGATTGGCGCTCCACATCCTGAAGTTCATGGCGGAACAGCGCCTGATGCTATGTTGAAGGCGTTTATTCTGGCAACTTTTATTACAAACGGTGTTTTTTGGTTAATCTTAGGAAGTACCAATAGCCTTATCTTTAAAAAATTTGTGACTATCCAGCTATAAGCCACAAGCCATAAGCTTTAAGTTTGTATCCAGACATATGAAGCTTTTTTCTTGCGGCTTGTAGCTTGCCCTATGAAAATTCCTGTAACCATTATCACCGGATTCCTTGGGTCGGGAAAAACCACTCTGATTGCTAATATTCTCAAAAGTAAGGGGATGGTCGACCGTCGACTCGCCATCCTCGTCAATGAATTCGGCGAAGTTTCTGTCGATGGAGCGCTTCTTCGAAAAAGCAGTGGGGATTGCGGTGTGGAAATTCATGATCTTCCAAACGGCTGTATTTGTTGCACCGTCAAAGATGATTTTTTACCGATGATGAAACGTTTGCAAACACGGAAACATGAAATCGATCATATCATCATTGAAACATCTGGTTTGGCATTGCCAACTCCTGTCATGAAAGCTTTGGCATGGCCTGAAATTCGAAATGATTTTCAACTCGATGCTGTCTTAACGATTGTTGATACTCCTGAATTGCTCGGCGGAGCATTAGAAGTAGGACAACCCGTTCCGGGTGTTCAAGAGGCAAAAGGTGAGCTTCCGTCTCATCTTGGCTCTGTTGAGGTCATTCTTAATCAGCAACTAGAAAATGCTGATGTAGTCATTCTCAACAAAATTGATCAGCTAAATGATGAGGCATTAGAGAAGGCGGAAGCGCTGGTCCGTAAAAAAGCAACCAAAGTTCGTTTTCTCGAACTCGCCTTTCATGCGGAACTCGATACCCGACTTTGTCTTGGATTAAATCTTCACTGTACTGAAGAGACTATCCCACACCATCATGACCATCATCATGGACCGGTAAGTTCTGTTCCAGACGTTCCTGCAAAACCGTTGGAAAACCAAACGCAGTTTGATGGACATGCTCATTCAGGTTTAAATACTCATCAACACGGAGAACATACTCATGAACATTTTCATGAACATGATACGGGATGGCAATCGTTTGTGCTTCGGTCTCATCAACCTCAAGATGCAGAAAAGGTTAAGTTTGCGATAAAAGAAGTGACACTTAAGGAGCCTATTCTGCGTGCCAAAGGATTTGCGACTGTTGAAAACAATCATCATCAGCTCATTTTGCAGGCCGTGCGTTCGCGGGTTCAAAGTTACTTTGATCATGAAGATTCTCATGAAAGCGAATCGAGTATTGTGTTTATTGGTTATCATCCGAATCGTCTCAATACAGTTCGCATGATGAATGAATTGACCGGTAAAGAGTGGCAATAACGGGATAAAATTCGAAATTATAGCCGCAGGCGCTGACCGCGATTGGTCAACTTGTTCTCAAATTCTAATTTTCAATTTCTAACTTCTAATTGTCGTTGACCACTCAGCTGTGCTGAAGTTAAAATATCAATATGATGATATTCCTATGTCTCTTGCTGATGCCTGTATCGTGCGAATGGCTGAACTCAATGCAAAAGCCAGAGTCTTTACCCTAGATCATGATTTTCTTGTTTACCGTAAAAATCGACATCAAAAAATTCCTCTCCTCGCGCCATTTATGCAAAATTACCATCCTATAAAAGTTGACGGCAAACAGGGTCAAGCAAGAAGGCGAAACTTGAGAAAAATCGGTCACGCAAAAAGTCATATGACCAAAAATCTAATTTTGTTCTCATCACTTATTGCTCTGTTCGCCCTTAATTTTGTTGCTGCCAAAGACATAAAGCCCATGAAAACCATGTCATGTTCATTAGATGAAAAGAAACTCGAGGAAAGAAAGATAAAAATTCTTCATGTCATTCGAGATAAATCATTGGAAATCAAATCGACCAAAGAAGGATATAGTTTTAAGCTGCCTCGATCTTCCGACAACCTTAATCTGGTGGCTGCCATGATTGCCTTGGAGTCA
>CAYVFJ010000147.1:0-4081 GCA_964450905.1 uncultured Verrucomicrobiota bacterium | reverse complement strand
CGACAACATGTTGTTTGTTGTTGTTGGATGAGAGACCCATTACAATATCTAGGATTATTTTGTGTCTAAAACCTTTTATATCACCACCCCAATTTATTATGTGAATGACCGTCCTCATATCGGTCATGCCTCCACCACGGTTTGGGCGGATGTACAGGCACGATATCAACGTCAGCAAGGACGTAAAGTTTTTTTTCTTACCGGCGTGGATGAGCACGGCATGAAAATTCAGCAGACTGCAGAGAAAAGGGGCGTTTCTCCCCAACAACATTGCGACGAAATGACACCGCATTTTCTGGCTCTTCTTAAAGCATTAAACATTTCTAATGATGATTTTGTCCGAACAACAGAATCCAGACATCAAACCATCGTTCAACAGGTGCTTACTGAACTTCATATCAAGGGCGCTGTTTACAAAAAAAAATATCATGGTTGGTATAGCAAATCGGCGGAACAATTTATCACCGAAAAAGAGATGGTGGACGGTCGTTTTCCAACTCATTTTGGTGAAGTTATTGAGCTGGAAGAGGAAAACTACTTTTTCCGAATGAGCGACCATCAGGAATGGCTGATTCATTATATTCATGAACATCCGGATTGGATACAGCCCGCTAATCGTCGCAATGAAATTCTCGGCGCACTTCAAAAACCGCTGGATGATCTTTGCATTTCTCGTCCTAAGGCTCGTTTATCGTGGGGAATTCCCCTCCCCTTTGATTCGGATTATGTCACCTACGTTTGGGTGGATGCACTGGTTAACTATATTTCCATCCCAGGTTATGGAAGCGACCGTTTCACAACCATTTGGCCTGCTGATTTTCATTTGATTGGGAAGGAAATATTGACCACGCATTCGATTTATTGGCCAACGATCCTTCATGCGATTGGAATATCCATGCCACAGAAGATTCTTGCTCATGGATGGTGGTTGATGGGGCGAGAAAAAATGAGCAAGACCATTGGGAACGTGATTAATCCCCATGATTACATCGCAAAATATGGGGTCGATGCTCTTCGCTATTTTATTTGCCGAGAACTTCAGTCGGCGAATGATACCGATTTTACTGAGGAAAGGTTTCTTCAGCGTTTTAATGCGGATTTGGCGAATGACCTTGGAAATTTAGTAAATCGATCGCTTTCGATGATTCATCGTTATCGAAAAGGGATCATCCCATCGTGGGGCGCTTCCGCTCCATCAGATCAAAATCTCAAGGATACGGCCCAAAAAACTTTCGTTGTTTATCATGAGGCAATGAAATCCATTTCATACGGAGCCGCACTGGAGGCTGTATGGCGGTTGGTTTCACAAGCCAATCGTTATGTGGATGAAAATGCCCCGTGGAAGTTGGCTAAAGATCCAAGTCAGGAAGAGCGGTTAAATACCGTGCTTCGATTTTTAGCAGAAACGACAGCCGCGCTTGCACATCTGATTCTTCCTGTGATGCCTCACACAGCCGAGAATATCAGTCGTCAATTGGGAATCAATCATCAGCCTGAAGAAAAGGTGTGTTTGTTAAATGCGCTTCCGGATCAGCACCTGATTCAACAACCCACACCTTTATTTCCAAGACAAGTGGACAAAACCGTTTAGGGAGACGCATGAAACCAGTTGTCTAGATTTTTAAATACGACCCAGCTCATTGAGATTTCTGAATAAGTGATAAAAAGGAGGATGGGCAACAACAGAAACAAAGGATGAAAGTACCGCCGAAGAGGTGAGAAAAGAAAGGTTAGCCCACGTAAATAAAGGATAGAAAAAGGAATTAACCCTCCAAGAATCATTCTTCCCGATGAAAAAAATGGATACCAATTATAAGCATGAGGACTTGTGTTGTAATCAAATTGAATGGATATCCCCATTAAAAATATGAGAAATAGAAAGAGACTGATAAATAAAAAAATTCCTACAAAACGTTCATTGCGATGAGCATCGACCCTTGTAAAGAAAAGCCTCACAAAAGATAAAGATATAAAAATGATTGAAGTAAAAATATAAAATAGATCCGGCAGAAAAGATGATACCATTTTATTGTTCCAAAAAAATCCACCTCGCCAAAAGGAAGTAATGAGACTAAGGAAAAAGGTTTTTAATCCGTCGAAGGTAAAGAGAGGATGATCCCACCACTCGAAAAAGGGTTTCCTTGTCCAGCCTCTCGTCGTAATTTGATGAGAAACGCCTAAAAAATCATTCGAAACATGGCTATTCCATCCAAACCATATGACGAGAGGCAGTGTCACACTTCCAATCAACAAGAGAAGATGAGATAATTCTCCAGTGTTCCAAGGATTTTTGGATAATCTTTTATATCGGAAAATAAAAATGATGACGGCCAATGGAATGATGATACTGTTAGAGAGTTTTGTAAGAAAGGCAGCAGCCATGGTTAACCCAGTGACGGCATAAAACCATTTTGATTGATTTTCTGTAAAAATTCTTAAAAGAAAATAAAGTGAAGCTCCAAACAAGAGAGGTGAAAGAGCATCATTGGTGATCGCGTAAAGAGCGTCCTGAGGTAAAAAAGCGATTAAGAGAGGTGAGCCGATGCGCAGAGATAGGTGATTTGGAAAAAAATTTAGACAGAAGAGATAAGACAAGTATACAACAACTGTAAATATTGGAATGTTCAGAAATCTTATCCAGTACAACAAATCCAAATTCTGAAGACCTATGAACTGTCCAAATTTAAACCAACAGGCTGCAAGAAGATAGTAAACAGGAGGCGAAAAGGCGTGATCATTAACCTTGTCTTCCAATTCTCTTGAAGATTCTTGGATCAACCGAATTGTTTCCTGGTTGATTGGATGGCGCCATAGAGCCGGAGGAATTCGTCCTGTGGAAAAGTCAGAGGATTGTCTCAGATATTCTGGTGAACAATAAAATACAAAAAATTTAACAGACTCGGGATCAAAACGGACATCTGCTTGACGAGGTAAATAACCACGTGAATATTTATGGACTACATCAAAGTGACTCCATTCATCAACATTATTAAAAAAGGGAAATGCCGCGCTAAAGATAAAGATACGGACCATTGCCATGAGACATATGACACCCAAGATTTTTCTTTCGTATTGATGAAAAAAGGACATTTGTTTAGGAAAGATGTTTTACGCTTATTTCCAGATACTTTTCAAATCATAATTGTTCTCAATTAATATCCAGCCATTCGTTGACTTCTTTTTCGATACGGTTGTTGGTGCATTCTTTTAAATCTTTCTCTGGATCTACTTTACACCATGATCATAGAAAGGTTATGTTTAGGCAACGGTTTTTAGAGAAGCACTCCGCCGGGTCGGGTCGTAGCGCAGTTTGGTAGCGCGTCTGCCTTGGGCGCAGAAGGTCGCGAGTTCGAATCTCGCCGGCCCGACCCGACGGAGAAAAAGGGGAAGAAGTTTTTAATTTTGAGTTTTTGGTTTTTAGTTGTGAAAGCTCCGTTCATGTGAATATTCCTTGGAAGAGATGGATTGCCACAGGTTTTGGGATGGGATATCTCCCTATCGGTCCTGGAAGTTGGGGAACATTTCCTGGAATGTTGCTTTGTTGGGTCATGCAGCCTCTACCACCGGTATTCTATTTTTTGGTGATTATTTTAATGGGATGGTTTGGGATTATTCTCGCGACAAGCGTTGAAAAGGAATTTGGCAAAAAAGATCCGGGAGCGATTGTCATTGATGAAATGGTTGCCTTTCCTTTAACTATGTTTTTTATTCCGCTAAGCCTAGGCACTTTAGCTTTGGGATTTTTCCTCAATCGTCTGATGGATACCATTAAAATTTGGCCATGCCGCAGATTAGAAAAGTTGACGGGCGGATGGGGAATTATGTTGGACGATTTAGCTGCGGCTATTTATTCTTGTGTTCTCATGCATTTGACATTGTATTTTTGGCCCAAGTTGATCGGTTTTTATCCTTTGAAAACATTGTTTTAAGCCATCAAGAAGCACCAAAAAAACTAGCGCAATTTATCAGGCAATTGCTTGACAATTTCTTTGATCCGTTGAGATGAATCGCGATGACAAATCAAAGTTGAATCGTCGGTTTGAATCACGATAAGATCTTTTACCCCGATGGTGGCAATTGT
>CAYVFJ010000146.1:0-5345 GCA_964450905.1 uncultured Verrucomicrobiota bacterium | reverse complement strand
AATGCGAACGGTTTCTTTTCGTTCACCTGATTGAGGCGGAGAAACAGGCGCGGACTGGTCCGCTTTATTTTCAGTTAAACTTGGAGGAGGTGATGGAATAGGATCTGCCATAATCTATGTTTATGAAAACTAGAATTTTCGTGAAGACGTGTCAAACGTAAATTGTATCTTATTGCATCTTATTCTTCACCAATGAGTTCTCTTAACTTTTCAGTAATTCGAGCAGCATGCATTTCAATCTTGGAACGGTCTTCGCCCTCAACCAAGAGACGCACTTTAGGTTCTGTTCCTGAATAACGCAGAAGAATCCGGCCTTTATTTCCTAAGTCAGATTCTGCTGCTTGAACAAGCTCTTGAACGGAAGACAACTCTTCAAACGCGGGTTTTGCATTTACTTTGAGATTTTTTAGGATCTGAGGGTAAGGCTTGATACAATGAGCTAGTTCACTCAAAGGCTGACGGGTTTCTACCATGATTTTCAAAATCTGAAGAGCCGAAACAATTCCATCGCCGGTGGTGGCATGATCAAGAAAGATCATATGACCCGATTGTTCTCCACCTATGTTTGCATCGAGTTCTAACATCTTTTCAATCACATAACGATCGCCCACGGCTGCGCGAACAACTTGACCACCACTTTTTTGGATGAAGTGATCCAAAGCGAGGTTGCTCATCACAGTTGCAACCAAGATGTTGTGACGCAATGATCCGTTCTTGAGCGCAGCCAGTCCAGCCATGGCAAGGATGGCATCTCCATCAATCACGTTCCCTTTTTCATCCGCAAGAATCACTCGATCTCCATCTCCATCATGCGAAATTCCAATATCCGCGTGATACTGACACACCGCTTGGGCAATGACTTCAGGATGGGTGCTCCCGCAATCTCGATTGATGTTTGTGCCGTCGGGAGAATGGTTCAGCACGATTAATTCTGCGCCTAACTCACGCAAAATACATGGGGTAGATTTATACGTAGCTCCATTTGCCGCATCAACCACTATTCGGAGTCCTTCAAGTGTTAAAGCGCGAGGAACACTTGACTTGACAAATTCGATGTAACGACCCAAGGCATCATCGATCCGAGTTGCCTTGCCAATTTCTGTTGCCGTGGGTCGAATACGATCAATTCGTCCGGTAAAAACAAGCTCCTCAATTTCATCTTCAACACGATCTTCCAATTTATAACCGTCATGACGAAAAAATTTGATCCCGTTATCTTCATATAGATTATGAGAAGCTGTCAGAACAATTCCTGCGTCGCAACGTAAAGAACGTGTCATATAAGCCACACCGGGAGTGGGTAAAGGGCCTACCAATAAAACATCCACTCCCATGGAGGTAATCCCCGCCGTGATCGCATTTTCTAACATATAACCGGAAAGACGAGTATCCTTTCCAAGGACAATCCGATGATGCTCCCTGCCTTTCGAGTGGACGGATGTTTTGAACCAGTGCGCAGCCGCACGACCTAACTTGAGAGCTGTCTCTGCTGTGACCGGTTCAATATTGGCCACTCCACGAACACCATCTGTTCCAAACAGTTTGGTCTCGCGCCGAGAATTTTTTATGGAGTGGTTTTCCATGAATGACGAAGAGATTTTAAAAAAGAGTCTCCTTCAGAATGGGTATTTTCAATTTTAGCCTGAATGAGAAGCCATATCACAAAAGCCAAAATCGCTGAAAGAATTTTTAGTTCTACATTATGAATAAACCAAGATTTCATGGGCTCCTTTTGCGGACAAAATTTTGGAATTTATTCCACCACGATACCCGCGGAACTCCTACCAAAAGCCTTGTTAATAAGGCGCGGAATTGGTCGCGACTCAGATGTTGATGCAGTTTTCCCATGCAAGCAACAGAAATATTTCCACTTTCTTCGGATACAATAATCACAATCGCATCCGTTTCTTCAGAGAGCCCGAGGGCGGCTCGATGACGAGTCCCCACACTTTTAGGCAAATCGGTCCTTTGAGTGAGCGGAAAAAAACATGCCGCCGACATCATTCGATCGTTCTGAATGACCACTCCCCCATCATGCAGAGGCGAATTCGGATAAAAAATTTGTTCGAGCAATTCTTGGGAAAGATGCGCGTCAATCATGGCGCCCTCTTTAAAAATATCTCGCAATCCTACTTCACGTTCCAGGGCAATCAATGCACCCGTCTTTTTTGTGGAAAGCGCCGTGGCCGATTTCACTAAAATATCGACCAAAGCTCGTTCATTAGAACGAGTAAAAAAGAGAGGTTGACTTCCAAGTTCAGCAAGGGCGCCACGTAATTCCGGCTGAAAAATAATAAGAATGGCCAACACGATGAATGCAAAAAAATGTTCCAACAACCAATGGATCGCTTTTAAATCAAAAACCTGACTGATCAAAGTTAGGAGAAGAACCAGCATGACCAATCCAAGTAAAACCCGTCCGCCTCGATTATCGCGAATGAAACGCAGAATAAAATAAATAACAACGGACAGGATGAAGACTTCTAATGCGGCTCTCCAATAGTTCTGGAACATCTCGAACATACTCCTCTGTTCATAACGGAGATGTTCTTATGGCTTCAAGCTTTCTTATGAGAAATTCTCGGCTCATGACTCACCGTCGTTCCAATTTTTTCGCCGAGCACCGCGCGTTTAAGATTTCCATCTTTGAACACATCAAAAACGACCACAGGAATCTGGTTGTCCATGCATAAAGAAAACGCTGTGGAATCCATGACTTTTAAACGTTTGCGTAAAGCCTCAAGATAAGTGATATGACTGTATTTTTTTGCATGCGGATTTTTGAGTGGATCGCAGTCATAAATTCCATCGACCTTTGTTGCCTTAAGAATCACGTCCGCGCCTATTTCGCTGGCTCGCAACGCGGCCGTGGTATCCGTGGAAAAGAATGGGCTTCCTGTGCCGCCCACAAAAATAATAGCTCGACCTTTTTCTAAATGACGCACCGCTCGGCGACGGATAAACGGTTCAGCCACCTCTCGCATGTCAATGGATGTTTGGACACGCGTCATCACTCCTTCTTTTTCCAAAGCATCCTGGAGTGCCAATCCGTTGATGACGGTTGCCAACATTCCCATAAAATCAGAAGTTGCGCGATCGATTTCCTTGGAGAAAGAACCTCTCCAAATATTTCCGCCGCCTATCACAATGGCCAATTGAATTCCTAATTCTTTAATTTCTTTGATCTGTCGAGCAATTCGAGAGATCACCTTTGTGGAAATATGTTCGCCATCCATTTCACCAAGAGTTTCGCCACTTAACTTGAGAACCACACGATGATAACAAAGTTTTCGGGTCTGATGAGGCATATCCCTATAACCAAGCAATATCGGCAAGAAAAAAGAAAGTAAAAAACAACCACAAGAGGCTCTTGTAAAACTCGGGGATTAGCCGCAAAAAGGCCGTCCTGCAAGCAGCTCTTCTAATTGCTCTTTTCAGGGTTATCCTTGTGAACGCGCCAAAACGCTTTTTTCAAGTAAGTGGTTAGAGATGTCCTGATGTGGTTAAGCTCACATAGCCTGCAGAAGCTTGTTCAGGATTTGGGTAGAGTTTACGATATTCCACGGCTTGTAGCGCGACGATAGCCGCGGAACCAAGAATTTCTTTGACACTGCAACCACGCGATAGATCTGTCGCAGGTTTACTGAGACCATTCAGGATCGGACCGTAGAGCGTCCCTTTGGCTAAGATTTGAACCAATTTCGAACAAATATTGCCACAGTTAAGATCCGGAAAAATAAGAACATTCGCTTTTCCTGCGACACTACTGTGGGCTGTTTTGTGTTCCGCAATTTCCGGTATCAAAGCAGCGTCCGCCTGAAGTTCGCCGTCGAAATCCGCTTCAATTTTTTTTGTATCCGCTTTTTGTCGGACAAAAGCCACTGCCGCCAGAATTTTCTCAAGAGTTCGATGTCGAGCGCTGCCTTTCGTCGAGTAAGATAAAAAAGCAACGCGCGGTTTAACTCCATGAAGTTGACGCGCCAGTTTGGCTGCCATGAGAGCGGTATCAGCCAATTGTTCAACCGTCGGATCTGGAATCACACTGCAATCCGCAAAATAAAGAACACCGTCTTCGCCATATTGCTTATCACCCACTTGAATCACGCTGCAACTGGAAGCCGTCTTGACACCTGGCTCTAATCGGATCGTTTGAAAAAGAGGCCGCAAAATGGCAGCCGCAGTCGATTCTGCGCCCGCCACAAGAGCATCCGCATTACCCTGATGCAACATCATGGTCGCGAAATAAATAGGTTGTTTGACGGCGTCAAGGGCTTCGTGTTTGGCCAGTCCTTTATCACGACGCACACTTGCGAACACTTCCGCGAAATGTTCGAGATCATCGGCTTTAGGAGGATCGATGATGGCGACACGATCGAGATCAAGTTTTAGGGCGCGCGCTTTTTTTTGAATGGTTGGTTTGGAACCGAGCAAGATGGCGGGACCGAGTCGTTCGGAAGAATATTCTACCGCTGCGCGAATCACACGTTCATTCGTTCCCTCTGGGAAAACAACCCGTTTGGGATGAGCGCGCACTTTTTCGAAGACAGACTCAATGAAGTTCATGCTCCCTTAGTTGCTACAACAAACAACGATCATCGA
The DNA here is from genome assembly GCA_964450905.1 of uncultured Verrucomicrobiota bacterium. Taxonomy (GTDB): domain Bacteria; phylum Verrucomicrobiota; class Verrucomicrobiia; order JABWAM01; family JABWAM01; genus CAYVFJ01. The sequence goes on along the minus strand of CAYVFJ010000146.1, from coordinate 746 downwards.
CAAGCCACAAGTTCTGTTAGGGTGCATGATAAAACACCTCCTTCGTTCGCATTAGGAGCTGCGCAAAAATAACTTCACATTCTTCCGTGAGTCTTTTGCCACCTGGCGTCGTTGCTCACTCCTTACAGATCCACAGGGGATATGCTCGTCGGTCGCGCCTCGCCAGACAGCAAAATCCCCTACGGCAAAATGTGAATTAATTTTTGCGCAGCTCCTTACCACAGATGGTCTTGAGCAGGAAGAGAAAATCTTAGCGCTTTAGATAAAATATTCAAAGGAAGTGGACCTCGACCATGACCAAAACTTCTATATATATCTTGAGCCTGTGCATAACTACTAGCGTAATTTCCCATTTGAACGTAAACCCAATATTCTATCGAATAAGCCAAGTATTCATCTTTCATGACTCCGTCTAAGGCTTGCCAGATTTGGAGCGCAGACATTCCTCTCTTATCTAACTTCTTAAATTGCACATCCACCGATAAAACATGAGCAGCTTCATGTATAAGCATGGCCGACAATGGAATGGGAACATTACTTTTTACAGGTTTCTTTTTCAATGTAATTATGTGTGATATTCCAGTAAGCGATATCACATGATGTGTTTTACCAATGATCGTTTTGGGCTCTATGGATTTTCTAATCTGCTCGTTTTGGGTATCTTCATCGAATTGAACTGTAACATCCATTTCTTCTAGTCTCCTCATCATCTCTGCCCCTATAGGCGTTCGTCTTGCTGCTAAATC
>CAYVFJ010000145.1:0-3017 GCA_964450905.1 uncultured Verrucomicrobiota bacterium | reverse complement strand
GAACCTTTCTTTTTTTCTCGGCCAATATGGACGCAGCAGTAGAACCTGCAGGACCGCCTCCAACGATAATGACATCATAATTTTTTTCGGATTTCATGAGATTCTGACTCCACGTCAACAATAAAATACAAGACACCACCGCTCTTTACCAGACTTTGGTAATACGAAACACTCCCCCCTCTTCTCACATTCTTGTGAGGCGCAAGAGCTTGTTTTTGCCCCTACTTGCTTTCTTTTTTCGCATCTGCATTTTCTTTTAGCGCGCCCACTGCTGAGCCACCCAACGCTCCCGCTGCAGCACCGATTGCCGCACCCGTCCATCCTCCTAAAATGCCACCAATAATTGAGCCGCCTGCGCCACCATAACCGGCGCCTTGTTCTGTGGTTGAACATCCCACAAGAAAGCTGCCCACCGCAGCGATTGCGATAAACTTAAGCATGATGAGATGCGTTGTTATTTTTGTTTTCATAAGACTCCTTTGTTTAAACACCATCCACACTATAATTTATCATACTTTCTATTTCTTTGCCTGTTTTTCTTGAGTTGTTATTGAAACGATTCTGATTCAAAATGCAGCCAACTTAACTTCGTTTTGCAAACACTACATATTGAGCGTTATGGTTCCTGAACATTTACCTAAAGCAGAAACCCCCGAGGAACTTGAAGGACTTCGTGTGGTCATCGATCGTGTCGTTTACATGCCAGAGGCAGAAACGCCTCCGGATCGGCCCCATGCTTTTGCCTATTTTATCACCATCCAAAATGACTCTAAAGAAACAGTCATTATTAAAGGAAGAAAATGGGTGATCAAAAATGAAGCGGGCGAAACGACTGCGGTAGAAGGAGACGGCGTGGTCGGCGAATTTCCACAACTCGAACCTGGCGAACACTTCAGTTACAATAGCTATCATATCGATCATACTAACCGTTGTTGGGCAGAAGGCGCTTACCTGGCGCTCACAGAAGATGGTCGTAAAGTTTTCGCGCGCATTCCACGTTTTGAAATGAAAATACCCAAAACACGCTAGATAAAAACCATTGTTTTGTGAACCGCATTCGAATTTTACCAGATCAGGTGGCGAATCAAATCGCCGCAGGCGAAGTCGTTGAAAGACCCGCCTCTGTTCTTAAGGAATTAGTGGAAAATGCCATCGACGCACAAGCAGCCACCGTTCGCGTGGAAATCCGTGGCGGCGGCAAAAGCCTGATTCGTGTGAGCGATAGTGGCCACGGAATGGGACGTGATGATGCCCTTCTTTGTCTGGAACGTCATGCCACCAGCAAAATTCATGATTCAGCAGATATTGGTTCGATTCATACTTTAGGTTTTCGTGGAGAAGCCATTCCAAGTATTGCTTCTGTTTCTCGTTTTCGTCTGCTTACCCGAGAAACCGATTCAAACATCGGAACAGAAATAGAGATTCATGGAGGAAAACTGATTGCTGTCAAAGAAGCTGGCTGTAAAGTGGGAACGGAGGTCGAAGTGCGCAGTCTTTTTTATAACCTACCTGCTCGACGCAAATTTTTGCGTTCTGATACCACTGAATTAGGACATTTACATCATGTTTTTCTTCTTCATGCAATCGCTCAACCAAAAATCGCATGGACACTCTTGCAAGACGACCGGGTCATTTATGAGCTGCCGCCTTCTCATCATCCCATCCCAGATCATCATTCTGCTCTCTTGAGCCGGATACGAACACTCCATGGCTCTCAATTAGCTACCCAACTTTTACCTGTAAAGACTCAACGCGGTGGAATAGAAATTCATGGATTTGTTGGTAAACCAGGATTAAGCCGATCCAATCGCAGTGAACTCTATTGTTTCGTCAACTCACGTCCAGTCGATAGTCGCGCCATTTATTATGGATTAATAGAAGCCTACCATACGGCGCTGATGAGAGGACGTTATCCTGTTTGTTTTCTGTTCCTTGAAATTGATCCTGCCTTGGTTGACGTCAACATTCATCCAGCCAAACGCGAAGTGCGTTTCCGAGAAGACGCTCTTGTTCAAGGTATCGTGATTGAATCAGTACGCAAAGCATTAGGAACATCCTCCGGAACAGTTCGACCAAATGTTCATGTTCCAATGGAAATGACACTTCCGGAACATGGAATGAAAAATTCCGATAGGCCGTCTGTAGACCATGGACAGTTGACTATGGACCATTCTGAAACTTCGCACTCAACACTCGGCTCTCAAAACTCACCTTTTGCCACTCGTCAATCTTTACTTCCCATTCCTCACGCCGAGTTCCCCATTCAAAACTCAAAATTCAAACCTCCAACCTCCTCTCCCATCACGCTTCTCGGTGTTTTTGCCAATCTCTATGTAATTGCGATGGATTCAGAGGGGATCATTATGATTGATCAACACGCGGCACACGAACGGATCCTCTTTGAACAAATGATGTCACGTCTGAATCAAGGCAAAGTGACTTCTCAGCGCCTTCTTTTGCCGCAAACGGTGGAGTTATCTCCTAAAGATACCATGGAATTAAAATCTTACATTTCCACTCTAGAAAAAATGGGGTTTGGAATTGCTGAATTTGGAGAGCGCAGTTTCATTGTCGACGCACTTCCGCCTCTTCTCAACATCAGCTCGATTTCACAATTAATGAGATCCATTTTGGATGAACTTACGGAAGCGGGACAAAACCTTAATCGCGATCGATTCTCAGAAGAAAAAGTGGCTAAAACCGTTTGTCGTCATGCCGTAAAAGCCAATGACATTCTTCGACCAGAAGAACTCCAGCGTATGATTACCGATTTGCAAGCATGCAATCATCCTCTCACTTGTCCACACGGTCGTCCCACCATGCTACGGATCACTCAACCAGAACTGGAAAAGAAATTCGGCCGTCGACCACTCGAATGATTCCAAAACAAGGAAAGAAAGAGTAGGAATAAATCGTGACTTTTAATTTGATTCAATGAACCTAAAATCTATTTATAACTCTCTATTCAAAGTCGCCATCTTGACTGGAATAGGAGGTGTAGGGATTTGGAATGGTTT
>CAYVFJ010000144.1:0-3851 GCA_964450905.1 uncultured Verrucomicrobiota bacterium | reverse complement strand
GTTCGATTGATCACCAATGCGATTCAGTTGCAATGTGCGCTGCCAGAAGCACTAACTTTAAGCGAGATCTCGGAAATCATCACAAGCGCTCCAAGAAGTCCGGAAGATATTGATAATCCAATTTGGCGGGATTCATCGAAGTGTTGCAACGCCTGTGAAACAGCTCTTGTCCAATATCCAGATAATTATGATATCCAACGGGCAGCAGCCTATTTTTTAGAAGACTTTCCAGTGATGGGAGATCGCCAGCGTTCCGGTATCGTTGAAACATGGGAGGGACTTGCCGATCCACTGTTGCGTTCTCCGATTCGGCAGAAGTTTTGCACAGAAACAACCTTTACTCCAGAAGATGTAATCGATCGGGGAAAGATCATTCTGGTGGATCTTCCTGTAAAAGAATTTGAGCAAGCAGGACGGATGGCTGGTGTAATTATAAAATTTATTTTCCAAAAGGCAGTAGAGCGACGACTCTCAGGCCGAGAAACTTTGCGAAGACCCTGCTTTATATGGGCTGACGAATTTCAGCATTTTGTGACAACCTACGACATGGTCTTTCAACAGACAGCACGCTCTTCAAAAACTTCGACAGTTTACATTGGTCAGAATCTTCCCACGGTGCTTGCCCAACTCGGAGGACAACAAGGAGACCCGTGGATGAAAGGACTCTTTGGAAATCTCCTGACAAAGATTTTTCATGCCAACGATGAAGCTCAAACCAACAAGTTTGCCGCTGACGTGATCGGGGAAGACTGGCAGGAAATTGAAACGGTCAGCGCAGGTCAAAGTCGCAGTGTCCTCTCGCCTTTGCTATCAGGAAGCCGCAATGCAAACACATCCGTAAGCCCTCAAGTTAAGCATCTTATCCTACCGATCGAATTTAGTAGGATGCGGACAGGATCAGAGAGAAATAATCAAATCGTAGACGCAATCTTTTTTCAGGCTGGAAGATGTTTTAGCAATGATCAGAATTTTGTGAAGGTTTGCTTTAAACAGCGCCGCGGTTAGGTCTGGCAGATAGACAAGCCATTTTGCCGTAAAGTGAGCTTCTAAAATTGGCTGTTGATCTATATTTGCCAGCATTTTTGGTTACATTCCATGTGGTTGTGATCGTGGTACACAGCTTTCACTTTAGATAGTCGATTTTGAAAAAGTGGTGTTTTTGAAGTTTTACGAGGGAGATTTTTCATAAAAAGAGTATTTTTAGCTTCCGGATTTGCAAGGTTTCTGGGATAAAAGGGTTAAAACCTTGCAAAATGATGTCTCCTCAAGAACCTAAAAATCAAAATCCTCAGGGTGATCTTTTCCGTATTGAACTGGAACGGATCATCGATTCTAAACATCCGTTGGTAAAATTAGCGCGAACGATTCAGTGGGAAGAGTTCGACGAAGTTTTTTCGACTCTTTTTTGTGAAGACAATGGGAGGGCAGCCTGTTCGAGTCGGTTGATGGTGGGGTTGCATTATTTGAAGCACACGTTTGACCTGAGCGATGAAGGGGTCTTGGAGGAGTGGTTGCAAAATCCGTATTGGCAGTATTTTTGTGGTGGGAAGTTTTTCGAGCACGAGTTACCGGCCCATTACTCATCGATGAGTCGGTGGCGCGGTAAGATTGCGGAGGCTGGGGCGGAGAAGATGTTGGCTCAGACAATCGAAGCCGGATTAAAGAGTAAATGGATCAAGCCTCGGCAAATGGAAAAAGTGAATGTGGATACCACGGTACAAGAAAAACATATTCGTTTTCCGACGGATGCTCGGCTTTATGATCGAATGAGGATTCGGCTCGTCAAGCAAGCTTGTAAAGAGGGTGTTCATTTAAGACAGACTTATCGGTATGTCGGCCCCAGGATTTTAATGAAACAAAGTCGATATGCTCACGCTCAACAATTTAAGAGGGCAGAGAAGATGAATCGACGTCTGAAAGTCCTTCTTGGACGAGTGGTGCGGGATATTCAGAGGAAAACTCCTGAAAAAAGTGAACGCTTAGAACATCTGCTGGGATTAGCCCAGAGGCTTCTTCAGCAAAAAAGACAAGATCATGATAAGCTTTATTCGGTTCATGAACCTCACGTGGAATGTATTTGCAAGGGTAAGATTCATAAACGATACGAATTTGGGTGTAAAGTCAGTCTCACGACAACCAGCCGTGGCAATTGGGTCGTGAGTGCTCAATCCATGCATGGCAATCCTTATGACGGCCATACCCTCGAACCTACGATCCAGCAAATGCAACGCGTCAGCGGGTACAAACCCAAAGAAGTTTTCTGTGACTTAGGCTATCGTGGCGTAACGAATATTTCAGAATGTCAGATTTATGTCGTCCCTCGTAAAAGACGTCATTTAAAGCGCTCCTTACAAAAATGGATGAATCGTCGAGCGGCCATCGAACCAATTTTCGGTCATCTCAAGGCAGAACACCGATTGGAACGCAATCGCCTTAAAGGCAAACTTGGAGATCAAATGAATGCATTGTTTAGTGCCTGTGGTTGGAATATTAGAAAGCTCCTGCGAGCTTTCTTTTTCCCAAATTGGATCACCCCACTTTTGCGTCTCTTCTCACAGCTTTTTATCCCTTCTTTCGCCTGAATACCACTTTTTCAAAATCGACTAGATATGGCCCCGGTTGCTATAGAAAGTTTTGGGTTCCATTGTGGCTTCAAACTTTGTCGGGTGTTATTTGCTAAGAACTAATCGGTAGATTTCTTTGAGCAATCGCATTTACTGCACGGAGCGTCTTTTTTGGAAAACTTCCAGACGAGACCAAGAATTGCGCCAAAAACGATTACGAAGACTATAATAATTTCTATATTCATTAGTTAGAGTTCATGGGTTCATTTCAGGGAGAAACGTTTAAGCCAAAGCCGGCGAATTTTGAGTATCCGTTAGACTGCACCTGTACATAGAGTTTCATCCATCCAGGCTTTTCGGGTACCACATGAAAACTAAGTTCTGGTCCGCCACGCTCTGATTCTCTTTCAGGTTCTCTGCCCATTGGATGGATGTGCACTACTGAATTGAGATCGCGAGTAAATCCTACCGCATGGGCAAAGGCTCCCATAACAGGTTCGAGATTATTTGCAGGCTCACCGTTTGGTTTGGTGATTTTTACGATTAACATTGCTGGCTGCCCAACTTTTAGTTCTTCCTTGTTCTCCACGCTCAAGTCGAATCTATAACCATCTACCGTAACCATCGTATTTGCAGTTTCGATAAAAGGCTTTGGCTTACCATCGACTTTTATTTCAGTCTTTGAATACTCCTGCTTTCCCGTATTTTTCGGCACTAAATCAGCCCAGACGTAATATCGTCCTCCATATTTCGGCTTGAAGATGAAACGAAATTCACCAGGTTTATTAGTGGGTTCAGGATGTTCGTGATAGTAGTCAGTCATACTTTCATCGATGATAAGAAGATGAACCTGCCGTGTATGAGCAACTTCTAGGTCTTCCAGCTTTACCGGATTACCTTTAGCATCGGTTAAACGCAATATGGTTGGAACATCGTTGCCAGCCGCATGATATGGAGGGAAAGGCACAATCTCCGCTTTGATTGTAGAAACATTATGAATAGCTCCTACTTTATAATTTCCATCCTTTAAGACATTATCTTCATGTTCATGGCCTTCAGTGATAATTGAGTTCCCGCAGAATAAACCTACAGTGATAATGATTGTTAGAAGAGTGCCTTTGATTTTCATAGGATTTCTTTCTAAAGGGTGGCTTCCAGCTTATAAGAAGCCACCCTCTTCTATTCGTGATTATTCAGCATGACTTTGTTGAGTCTTGTTCTTTACTCATGGTGTTCTGACTTTTCATCCGCCTTCTTCAAAACCAAATTCATGCCACATTTTGGGCA
>CAYVFJ010000143.1:0-4567 GCA_964450905.1 uncultured Verrucomicrobiota bacterium | reverse complement strand
GGAAAGATTTGAGATGCGGATTTTTCGCTCTTTTGAATGTTCCGATTTTCACTTCGTACTCATTACGAGTATCGATCAGCACGACGTCAGGATCAGAGATCAGCGCATTCCATTCCCTGGGATTTACATAGATTCCGACTTTTGAGTTTGGATCGGTTTTGGGTAAACCGATGGTCACAATTTCTTTTTTGAGACGCACCTTCAGCCGATCGAATGGCTGTTCCTCACAAAAAGATTCTTTGAACTCAAGTTGACTGAGCCGTGGATCCGATTTGAGAAAATCCATGACCACTACAATATTTTTCGACAACCCTGAGATGGTTCCATTGATCCCTTCTTGAGCAAGTAAGATCGATCCTCGGATATTCTGTTCGCTGCAAATGTTCAGCAAAAGCTGCTTCATCTCTTTGAAGTCAGTCAATTCTACAAATCGATAAAAAGCAATGACTCGAAATGGCGCCATACGGGAAAAATAAAAGCTTATAGACCGAGAAGCAATCACAACAATCATCAAACTCTCGTATGCCCCCATTTTTTCCATCATGCGTGTGCTTGCAACATTTCGTTTTTGAACTCGGAGAAGTGTATCGTCCTGAATTTAGTTGACACATTTTAATCGGGATTTACTGTCAACCTATTTCAGGACAGATTGAATAAAGGGGAGAACTTTTCTAGAGCATATCTTAATCCTTCGCTCGAAAAATACCTCCTATATTTCGTGATAAAATCCATCACTTTTTGAGGTTCAGCACAACTCAGTTCGCGCAAGACCCATCCTGTGCCTGTCTGAGAAAAACGCTGTGAATCCTGAACCGTCACCGCACAAGTCCGAAGCAACATATCGGTAAAACCAGAAAAATTGGCGTCTCCGTTCTTTGCGAGATGAACAAAAGAGACCCCTGCGGCACGTCGTTGCCATAAAGAGTCCGAATCTCTCCAAGCAGAAATGGCCTGGGCGCATGGTTTTCCCTGTTTTTGGGCCAATGGTCCCAAGACTTTCACGCTCAACCAATCGCATGTATTCCAATCCTTGATGTTGTTCTCCTGAAATAAACAAGCAAAACGCGGCAAATCAACCTGCCACTGGATTGCATTTGTGGGAAGCAAGATTTCTTGGAGAAATAAGATTCCAGCAAGTTTATCTTCGGCATATTTTTCCCTTAGCAAACAGAAGACAAGATCCTTTTGAGCGTCCTGAGATAATCGAGTGGAAATATTTTTTCCATGGAACCAAGCGTGAAGAGCTGTTCGGATATCTACCATCTTAACTCCTCGAAAGGGAATGACCCGTTTTAAATAATTTTCCCACCAAATTTTAGTTTTCATCGCCGCCTTCTTTTGAAGCAGTCGTTGTAACTCTGTGACAAGACACGTTTTCCTCATAAAATGGAATCGTCATTTTACTTTTTGTGGAGCTCCTTCTCAATTAAAATATAAATCCAATTAAAATACAAATCGTGCTTTACATTTCGTCAGATATCCTGCATTCTCTCTTTTTCAAATTTAATGTGTTAACTCAATAATCATTATCAAATAGAAAGTGACCGAATTATGTCTGAACAAAATCAAAATAAAATATGTTGTTTTATGGAAAAAATAGAATCTAAAGGCGCTTTGTTTGTTGGTTTATCTCTTCTTGCAGCAAGTCTTATCGTGGGGATCTGTTTAAAACCTTGGGCTTCACATGGAAGATACCAAATGCTTACCAGCGGTATGAATGCTCTCATTTTGGACACGCAAACAGGTCAATTAGAGCAAAAACAGATCGCGATGTCAGGGAGTGGTGGAACACGCCCTCCCACAAGACAAATGCCCCCGCAGATGCCTCCGCAAATGATGCCTCAGAGAGGTTCCACCGATGGAGCGAGTCCTTTTCCTCCTGGCGATCCTAGAGGAAATTTGCCTCCTCGATCTTTCACTCCTCCGCCTCCTACGAGTGAATCTCCTAAGCCTTCTCCATCAGAAGAAAGTGGTAAACCCATGAAAAAGGATTCAGCAGGCAAAGAATCGAACAAGAAATAAGGGGCGATTTGGAGAATTTGAGAGACTCATGGGAAAAACATGTCTCACATTCATTCTTCTTCTATTCCGGTGGGAACTTTATGCGGAGTCATCCGTCTCACTAGCTGAAAAGCTTGATTCAAACCGAGCGTTTGTTCATATCCAAAAGCAAGTGCAATTTGGAGCGCGTCCTTCTGGATCCGAGGAACTTCAAAAAACACGGGATTATCTTGTTTCTGAACTTCGTTCTTATGGTCTTGAAGTTCAGGAACAAATTTTTACTCAGGAAACTCCTCGGGGACCGATCCGATTTGTCAATATCCGAGCTAGTCAACCTCTTTCATGGATGGATTCCTTGTTTAAAAAAAATAAACCTATCCTTATTTTGGCTTCGCACTACGATACGAAGTGGCTGCCCAAGATTCATTTCGTAGGAGCGAATGATGGAGCTTCTAGCACGGCCGTTCTTTTGGAAATCGCACGTGTTGTTGCTCAGGAAAAATTCCAACCTTCAAATTGCAAAATTGAATTTGTCTTTTTCGATGGTGAAGAAGCAATCGAAAAATACTCGGCCACGGACGGTCTTTATGGATCGCGTTATTATGTCAAGCAACTGAAGTCCGAATCTAAGGATGACAAAATTAAAAATATGAAAGCTATGATTTTGATGGATATGATTGGGGATCGCGATCTTTCCGTTCAAATTCCTCAGGGCGATCCGGATTTGGTTGCCAGAGTATTGGACGCTTCCAAGGCTTTAGGATTTCGTGATTACTTTGGATACAAACCTCTTCCCATGATGGACGATCATTTTCCATTTTTTTTGGAAGGAATTCCTTGTATTGATATGATTGATTTTGAATATGGCCCCGATCATCGCTGGTGGCATACGGGAGAGGATAGCATTGATAAAATCAGCTCTAAAAGTTTGGAAATGATCGGTAAAACTCTCCTCAAAATATTGGAAAGTTTTTAAAAATTGAATTTCTAACTGTTTGAAAAATCTTACTCATCTAGATGCTCAAGGTCGCGCGCACATGGTTGATGTGGGACACAAAAACCCCGTCCATCGTATCGCTGAGGCGCAAGCTTTGATTCGTTTATCGTCATCTACATTAAATTTATTAGAGCGGAAAGCCTTGCCGAAAGGTGATGTATTGACGGTTGCCCAGATTGCAGGTATTCAAGCTGCTAAAGAAACGGCTCGATTCATTCCGCTTTGTCATCCTCTCCCCCTAGATGTGATTCATGTTCATTTTAAGGTGATCCGTAAAGGGATCGAGATTTATTCAGAAGTATCTACGACGGCTAAAACAGGAGTCGAAATGGAAGCATTAACCGCGGTGAGCGTGGCGGCCTTGACGATTTATGATATGTGCAAAGCCGTGGATTCTAAGATGGTGATTGGTCCTATAAAACTCACTCGTAAAATTAAGAAAGCTTTGAAAAAATGAAAATTGCTCGCATGACACTTTCGGACCGCGCAAGCACCGGTATTTACGAAGACAAAAGCGGACCGGAAATCGAACGGATGGTTTCCACATTTTTTGATGAATCCATCGAATGGATTCGAGTTTTGATTCCTGACGATTTAGAAAAAGTTATCTCCGAATTGACCCGGCTTTGTGATGTTGAAAATTGTCCACTCATTATTACCACAGGCGGAACAGGCCCTACTCCGCGAGATGTAACTCCAGAAGCAACCCATCGCGTGCTTCAGAAGGAATTGCCGGGCTTTGGAGAAGCGATGCGTGCGGCATCTTTTGTACATGTCAAAACAGCTATTTTATCTCGTGCAACAGCGGGTATCCGAGGCCGAAGTCTGATTGTGAATTTACCGGGTCGTCCCTCAGCCATTCAAGATTGTCTGCAAATTTTGATCCCAGCCATTGCTGAATGTTTAGATCATATTGCAGGTCAAAGACCTAAATTGAAAGACTCCAAAAGTTAAGACACAAAGAGGATCAGGTAGCAGGTCAGATTTTTTTGCAGCTAATTCCTGAGTTTTGCAAGAACCTCTTTCTAATTGCATTTTTAAGATTCAATCATCTTTCCGTGGTCTGGAAAGAATTTCGTGGGGGTGCATCTCACTTCTGCAGGGATTTTGATTTTCGGAACAGAGTAAGTCATGGAATTTTTAAGATTGGGGATTGGAATAGAAATAGGTGTCGACATGGCCTGATATTGAATGGCAGTCGTTGTTGAGGACACCGTCTTGACGTTGTTCGAGCCAACGCAAGTGAGGTTGTAACAGTTTAGTCGGTTTTTCATGAGGAATTGTTGTAGAGAGCTTGTTGAGCAAGATGGGTATCTTTAAGGATTAATTTTTGCAAGAAAGTGATGGGGTCGACTTCTTGTCGTAGGGCCGTTTGGATCAAACTTGTTGAGGGTCACCCATGGATATTAGTTTTTAGTTAGCAGAAAGATTTTAAAGTGCTCGCTTTGCTCGGTAGAAAAGCTCGCCCTATCGGTTGCATCTTTGTTCGCGGCGAACAAACATGCAACCTCATCCCTTCAGAGTGCCGCACAACTTCGTCGTGCGAAATGGAAATGCCCTTGATCCCGG
>CAYVFJ010000142.1:0-2556 GCA_964450905.1 uncultured Verrucomicrobiota bacterium | reverse complement strand
GTTATTCATTGTTTTGATTACAGGAGTTTATCTATGGTGGCCGAAAATAGCCCATTTCCTTCGTGGATTTAAAATCCGAACAAAAAATGGATTCTTTACTTTTAATTATGATCTTCATCAAGTGGTCGGTATCATCACTTTTCCACTCCTTCTATTGTTAGCTGTCACAGGATTTTTCCTCACATTTCGCGGACTAGCTTCTCAAGTAGTCTACCGGAGTTTTTTAAAATCTCCTGAAAAAAACAAACAAGCCAAATTCGCGCCGATAGGAAAATACAAGTCGACTCCTTCTTCCGGCAAATCATTATCCCTGGAAGAGATTAAGGATCTTGCGGAACAGGCCATTCCTGGAACTCAAATAAGCGCTGCCATGCTCCCTCATCAACCCACGGATATTGTTCAGATGATGCTTAAACGTCCCGATGTTTTTTCCAGCAGAAACACGGTGTTGCTTGATCAATATTCAGGGAAAGTCTTATGGAAAAAAGATGAAATGGATTCATCCATGCCAGAACGAATAGATTCCACATGGATCCTTCCCCTGCATGCAGGCAGATTCGATCTTTCATTGGGAAAGTCGATCATTAGCATTCTCTATGTCATTGCCGGTTTAATTCCTTTTCTTCTGATGATTACGGGAGTGATCATCTGGCTTAAGAAACGAAAAACAATAGGTCATTCGTAATTTAAAACTAGTAAAAAAATATAAATCGCCATCTATGAAAGTAAAACTCTCTGAACTCACAGATCTTTCTCGGAAAGTTCTGAATCACTATGGATACAACAAAGAAGAAACCGATATTCTTCTCGATACTCTTATGTACGCTCAACTCCGTGGAAATAATCAGGGCCTTGTCAAACTGATAGGTAAAGGAATGCCCAAAGATCCAAAGGCAGGCCCTATCAAGATTGAGAAGGAAACCAAAATTTCAGCCCGTATCAACGGCAATAAAACCGTAGCGATGGTCGTCCTGAAAAAGGCCACGGAACTTGCCTTAAAAAAAGCGAAAGAACACGGCATAGGGATTGTTGGCACAAACAATACCAATACTTCCACAGGCGCCATTGGCTATCATGCAAATGAAATTGCGAAAGAAGGATTGATCGGTTTTATCTACGCAGGCTCCCCAGAAAGAGTCTGTATGCACGGTTCCTATCAACCCATGTTCGGAACCAACCCTTTTGCGATTGGCATCCCTACGGACGAAAACCCTGTCGTCTTTGATATGGCAACCGCTGCCATTGCTAATTATGGACTCATCGAAGCCAAAGTTGCAGGACGCCAAATTCCACCCGACATTGCTTATGATAAAGATGGTGTCTTGACTACCGACCCCGCAAAAGCTCTCGAAGGAGCCACTCGCCCATTTGATCGAAGTCACAAGGGAGCTAGCCTAGCAATGATCGTAGAAGTTCTTACAGGCCCTCTCGTAGGAGCTGCTTTCGCCGGAATTGGCGATTCTGCAGGTAACTGGGGAAATTTAGTGATGGTCATGGACCCTGATTTGCTTGCCGATAAAAAAACTTTCCAATCGGACGTGTCAAAATTGGCGCAGAAAGTTAAAACCGCTAAAAAACTGCCGGGAGTAGAAGAAATATTTCTGCCGGGAGAACGCGGAAATCGTTTAGCCCAAAAGAGATTGAATTCCGGAGAAATTGAGATGGAAGACAATCTTTACCGAGAACTCAAAAAAGTGATTGGCGCGTGATTAGAAATGACAATCACTCTTGGTCATTCTCCTGATCCCGATGATGCCTTCATGTTTTATGCATTGGCAAAGGAGAAGATTCCATCGGACAGTTTCCAATTCCAACATATCTTACAAGACATTCAAACTCTGAACGAAAGAGCACGTCGTTGTGAGCTGGATGTAACCGCCATTTCCTTTCACGCCTACCCCTACGTGGCGAAAGATTACGCTTTGTTGTCTTGCGGAGCAAGTATGGGCGATGGTTATGGACCCATCCTTGTTTCACTGAAACCACATAAAATCACGGATTTACCTAATCTACGAATCGCTATTCCAGGAAAGCTTACTTCTGCTTTCTTAGCTCTCCAAATTTTTTTAAAGAATTCACGATTAGAAGTTGAAAGCTCAAAATTCATTGTTACCCCATTTGATCAAATCTTCGAAGCCATCCGTCAAGATAAGGCTGATGTCGGATTAATCATTCATGAAGGACAACTCACCTACGCTCAATCAGGATTTCATCTCATGCTGGATTTTGGCATTTGGTGGAAAGAACAAACAGATCTTCCTCTTCCTCTGGGAGGCAATGTGATTAGGAAATCCATTGGCTTAAATAAAATAAAGGAAATTTCCAAAATTCTTTCCTCAAGTATCAACTACGGACTGAGCCACATGGACGAAGCCATGCCCCATCTCAAACCATATGCCAGAGATCTTGATGATTCTCTCACTCGCCAATTTATTAGAATGTACGTCAACGATTACACGGTCGACTATGGTGAAAGGGGACGAAAAGCGATCCGAGAATTTTTAAAACAAGGATCTGACATGAACTTAGTGCCAGCCATCACGAATCTAGAATTTG
>CAYVFJ010000141.1:0-3784 GCA_964450905.1 uncultured Verrucomicrobiota bacterium | reverse complement strand
AATCAAGCAACTCCCATTGATTTAATCGAGCATCTTCGTTTGGGTTCGCGTCCCAGCCGTCGGCAGCGAAGCGCCGATCTTCATCAACTTCGAGCGATTCCTTGGGTGTTTGCTTGGACGCAATCACGTCATCTTTTGTCTGCTTGGTATGGAATGGGTTATGCATTTGAACAATTTATATCCATGGAAATGAATGGAATCGATCAACTACGTAAACTCTATCAGGAATGGCCATTTTTTTCTTCTCTCATTGAAAACGCAGAACTTTCCCTGGCAAAAACAGATTTATATATTGCCAGTCGTTATGCTTCGCTGGTGCAAAAGGTTGCTGTGCGAAAAACAATCTTTAAAACGATCGAGGAAGAATATCATCGCTCCGTCAAAATGATTTTAAGTATCAATCAACAGCAAACTCTCCTTGCAAAACAACCCGTGTTAGCCGAATCGATCCGTTTGCGTAATCCCTATATTGATTCCCTGAACTATCTCCAAATTCGTTTTCTTCACAACTGGCGGCAGGCAACGTCGTCGTCACACAAAGATCAGTTACAACGTTTACTCGCTCTCACGGTGCAGGGGATTGCTTTTGGAATGAAAAGCACAGGCTGAAAACTTGAGATATTAAAAATATCTCGCGGGTTATATACTCAGCGCGGTCGCAGATTGAGTATTTTTCGTCTGAGTGGAGCATACGCCACTGGCGTGTTGAAATCGGCGGCTCGCCATTCCTTTCTGAGCCGCTTTTTGAACACCACTTTGATTGTTTCCACATCAAAAGAATAAGTCGATTTAATGCTCATAGTGGCCATAGGCATAACTTATGGCCATATAAAAGCTGTCAAGACCGCAATCCGCTTCCGGCGTTCCGAACTGCCGGGCGTTCCGAACTGCGCCATTGACGTTTTACAATTAAGATGCTAGAAAGATTAACGATGTTTTTTGGTAAGAAAAGACGATCCTTTGGGACTGCTTGCAAAAGTGCGATTGCGCTGGCCGTTCTTCCCATTTGGTTGGTCTCCATGTCGTATTGCGGTATAGCCTCGACTGTCATCTGCAAATCAGTCTCTTCCAAAAAAACTGATTGCCAACATCACTCTGATGAGTCAAATGCCGATTCACATTCCCAAAATGATTCACACCCTTCAAAAGGTGCTCCCAATTCAAAGGGTGAGGTTTGTTGCGAGAGTGTCAAAATTTTTGTCACACCTACATCAAACGTAGTTGTTCAGCCACCGCCAGCTACTCCTTTGCTTTGGATTTTATCAGATATCAGTCTTCTTGATTTAATCAAGCAAGGCATGTCAGGCGAATTTCATGTCTACGATCATGGGCCGCCCGGATCGTCGACGATTCTTTCTACTCTTCGTCATTCTCACCAAGAGAATGCTCCTCCTCAGTCTGTTTAATTAAGTCGGACGCGTAAGTATCTTTGTCCGATAGTTGCAGGTTCGTGCTGAAAAGGTACTTAGTGCACTTGCAGCGCTTGTCACTTCCAAAAAATAATGAAAAATTTATATACCATAATTTTAGTAGTGTGTTTCGGATCGTTTGCACGTTCTGAAGACACAAAAAAAGCATCCGAGCCGGAACCTCAAGTTCTGACTTTGAATGAAGTATTGACGCTGGCTTTAAAAAACAGCCCCTCAATGAAGGCCGTTGATGCTGAACGTGCCAACCGTTTGGCGGATGCCAAACAAATTGGCCTCTTAAAAAATCCAAATTTTGAGATCACTTTTCCTCAAAAACTTCGTTCGAGCGAAGATCCAACAAACCCTCTGACGACTGCTAAAATCACACAATCTTTTTCGCTAGCGGATTTTGGATATCGCCAAACTCTCTCAGGCGCATTGAAACAAGTCGCGACTTTAGATGCCCAAGTTGAAGTATTTCGCGTCCTCAACGAGACGGCTTTGGTTTATCACCACGCATGGGTACTACAACAACGGCTTAAAACTCTAAAGGATGTTGAGAAGCAATCCAAACAAGTCGCCGGTCTTATTTCAAAAGCAATTGAAGAAGGAGCCACTCCTTCCACCGAAGGAAATATTTTTGCAGCAGACGCCATTCGATTTGGAGCGGATGCCAAAGCAGTTGCATCAGAAATGGATTTAATACAAGCGGACATTATCCGTATCACTGGACAAAAATGGAAAGATCCGATTCTTGAGAAACCGCATTTAGCTGAGATACCTTCTGATACCGGAAAACTCATTCAGTTTGCACAAACACGTTTTAATCTTCAGGAGCGTTTACGTCTTAAGGAAGAGGCTTCTCGCAAGAAGATGAATCTTGCGCATCTCAATGCCTTTCCAGAAATATCGCCACAATTAATTTATGAACGCGAGCGGGATGGTAGCAAAATTATCGGACTCGGGGTTAGCTTGCCGTTACCGCTTTTTGACTGGAATCAAGCTGAAAGTTTACGGACACGAGGTGAATGGGAAAAAGCGAAAGTAGATCGTGAAGCACTCGATTTAGTAGGCCTTGAAAGCCAGCTTACTGCACTTCAAAAACGTGCTGTTGCAACTCAAGAACGTGCAGATGCTTATTGGGATAAAGTCATTCCCGCTTACGGTAAAGCCTATACATTAGGCCGACAAATGTTCGAGATGGGGCAAGCAAATATGCTTCAGCTCTGGCAATTGCAAAAGAGCATGGTGGATGTCCAAGACCAAGCTCTCCAATTCACAGCAGAATCCATTGCCGCCAGGACTGCTCTCGAAAGTGCCATTGGCGGTAAAGTGGAGGAAATAGAATAATTTATGAAAAAACTTTTAATATTCATTTTAATATTTGGATTCACTTTGAGTGTCTATCCGCATGCAGGCGAAGATCACGGTCCTAAAGTGGGTGATGCTGGCGCGACAACAGGTCCGATCACACTCGCGGCAGAGGCAGTCAAGAACTTGGGAATCCAATCGGTAGAAGCCAAAATCGAGCCATTGCAAGCAACTCTTTCGATGGTAGCCCGCATTGAACCGCTTCCTGAAAAAGATGCTCGTATCACAGCACGTTTTGAGGGTCGAGTTTTAGAAATTTTAGCGAAGATTGGTGAAACAGTAAAGGCAGGCCAACCTTTATTGAAACTTGATCCCCGGCAAATTGGTAATCCGCCTGTAACATTACAATCTCCCATCGATGGAGCTGTTACAGCGCAGAACCTGACCTTGGGCCAGACTTTTTCAGCAGATACGGTACTCATGGAAGTTTCTGATAATCATAAGATGCTTGCACGAGGAATCACCTATGAAAATTCAGATCTTGGAAAAATCAAAGTAGGACAGGAAGCGCGTGTCGTCGTAGATATTCTTCCCGGAGAAACTTTCGTCGGTAAAGTGCAGCGACTGGATGTTGGTATTGAACGCGAGAGTCGGACTTTTGAAGTTTTTGCTCTTCTGGACAATGACGATTTAAAACTCAAACCAAATTTACAAGCGTCAATGCATGTTGGGTTGGGTGAAGCACAAGAAGTTCTTTCTGTGCCAGCTCGGGCGCTCATAGGAGATATCGGCAACTATTTTGTCTTCGTACAAGATAAGGAAACGTTTGAAAAACGTGCCGTTGTCCTGGGCATTAAAGCAGGAGATCGGGTGGAAATTCTCGAAGGCGTTTTTCCCGACGAACGCGTTGTTGTTCAAGGGAATTATCAACTTCAATTCGCCAAAGGAAAACCAAAGACGGCAGCAACGGATACACACGCAACGACTGCGAAGGATGGCGGTACTTGGAAGAAGTGGATTTTTGCAATTCTTGTGATCAGCGCAGTCATTGTAAGCACAGCTTT
>CAYVFJ010000140.1:0-3467 GCA_964450905.1 uncultured Verrucomicrobiota bacterium | reverse complement strand
TATTCCGGTGGTGCGAAAGAGTGTTGATGAGAGCGCTTTATATCGTGAACTTTTACAAAACATCTACGATGGCGCTCTCGTTACAGATGCCGAAGGAACCATTTTTGAGGCAAACTCCAGAGCTGGCCATTTTCTTCAATACACCGTGGAAGAATTTTACGGGGTCCCCGTTGCAAAAGTCATTTCAGGGGCGGATGAAGCTCTCTTGCAAATGGTTCAACGAAATTTACAAAAAAATCGGTCGACGTTTATCGAGGCGTATTGTATTCGAAAAGATGGATCTGTTTTTCCCGCGGAAATTGTCATCAACAAATTTCAGCATCATCCTGAGGGAACTCTTTGCTTTTTTTTAAGAGACGTGACTCGACGAAAACAGGCTGAAGAATCGCTGGCTGATGAACGAAATTTACTTCGAACCTTGATCGACAATTTGCCAGACTATATTTATGTCAAAGATCTACAGAATAAATATCTGATTGATAATACGGCTCATGCTCGTCTTGTGGGAGAAAAAAATACGGACGAAGTAGTTGGAAAAACAGACTTCGATTATTTTCCGAAAGACGCGGCGGAACGTGGCTGTGCCGAAGAACAAATCGTGATGGAAACCGGAGAGTCAATGATCGATCGCGAAGAGCTTTTTACGGAGCAATCCGATGTTCAAAAGTGGATTTCTACCTCAAAAATGCCTTTGAAAGATAGTCATGGAAAGATGATTGGGGTGATAGGGATAGGACGTGATATTACTCATTACAAAGAGAGCGAAGAAAAACTGAAGGCATCCGCGGTTAAACTTGAGAAAGGCTATCGTGAACTTCAGGAATTCGCCTATATCGCTTCTCATGATTTGCAGGAGCCTTTGCGAAAAATACAGGTTTTTTCCGGACGTCTTAAGGATAAACATACCGGTTCGTTGAATGAAGAAGCGCTGGATTATTTGGAACGCATGCAAAGCGCCGCTATTCGGATGCAGAATCTCATCAATGATTTACTTGCTCTCTCAAGAATTACAACCAAAGCGCAGCCCTTTGTTCCGGTTGATCTCAATAAAATTCTTGATGAAGCTCTCTCAGATTTGGAGATTCGAATGGAACAAACCAATGGAAAAATAGAGAAAACCATTTTGCCAACGATTGACGCGGATCCGCTGCAGATTCGGCAATTATTCCAAAATCTTATCGGAAACGCGCTCAAATATCATCGTCCAGAGGTGTCTCCTATTGTTAGAATTAAGAGTCAGATTATGAAAGATCCAAACTTAATTCTATCGGAAGATGATCCTCATAGACAAGTATGTCAGATTCTGATTGAAGACAATGGCATAGGCTTTGAAGAAAAACATATAGAACGTGTTTTTGCGCCATTTTCTCGTCTCCATAGTCGAGAAGAATATGAAGGATCAGGAATTGGTTTGACCATTTGTCAAAAAATTGTGGATCGTCATGGGGGAAGTATTACTGCAAAGAGCGCTCCAGGAGTGGGCTCTACTTTTATGGTGACATTGCCGGTCAAACAGCCTGAGAAATAGAAAATCATGGATCCGATGTCATTTGATATTCAACCGTTGATTCATTCGCGTTTAGGAGAGAACTATGAATTGCATGATCGTTATCTCAACCGTGCTTTTGTGAAGGTTTTGAGAACGATTGGTTTTGATAAAGTGTATTCGCGAGCGGAAGGCGCCTATTTGTATGATCAGGAAGGAAACGATTATCTAGATTGTTTGGGTGGTTATGGAGCAATGAATGTGGGACGAAATCATCCCGTGATTAAAAAGACGATCGCCGATTTAATCGAGATGGACATGCCAAATATGGTGCAGATGGATTGTTCACTGTTGAGTGGTCTTTTAGCGGAAGCTCTCGTCAAAAGATCGCCTCCCCATCTGAACGCCGTATTTCTTTGTAATTCCGGAACAGAAGCCATTGAAGCAGCCATCAAATTTGCGCGATGCGCCACAGGCCGCGAAAAATTTCTTTATTGTAACGGAGCTTTTCATGGTCTTTCTACGGGATCTCTTTCCTTAAATGGGAGTTCCATGTTTCGTGAAGGATTTGGAACTTTATTGCCTGGGCACGCGATTACTCTGGATGATTTTGAAGGACTGGAAAGGGAACTTGCAACAGGTGAGTATGCAGGATTTTTCTTTGAACCTATTCAGGGAAAGGGTGTTTACTATCCCAAAAGTGATATGTTTTGGCCTCGTGCGCAGGAGCTTTGCCAAAAGTTCGGCACCTTATTCATTGCCGATGAAGTTCAGACTGGGTTAGGGCGAACGGGTCGTTTTTATGGGTTCGAACATTGGGCTTTGGAACCGGATATCATCACACTGGCTAAAAGTTTAAGTGGCGGATTGGTCCCATGCGGAGCGGTTCTTTGTCGACGTGAAATCTATGATAAAACTTTTAGTCGATTGGATCGGTGTGTGGTTCATTCGACGACTTTTGGAAGAAATAATCTGGCCATGGCTATGGGACTCGCCACATTGCAAGTGATGGACGATGAGCGAATGATTGAAAATGGTGATCGCGCAGGAAAGATGTTGATGGACGCAATTAAAGATCTGGCAAACAAACATGAGTTTATCCATGAAGTGCGTGGTAAAGGACTGATGTTGGCCGTTGAATTTGCTGAGCCAAAATCTCTTCGGTTACGTGCGGCATGGAAACTGATTCAGGCGGCTGACAAAGGGCTTTTCGCACAAATGGTCGTAATCCCTTTGCTTAAAAATCATCGAATTCTTACTCAGGTTGCAGGTCATCATATGGACATCATCAAGTTTACACCTCCATTAATCATTGGTAAAAAAGAAGTCGATCGGGTGGTTCAAGCTTTGGACATTACCCTCGCTGATTGTTATAAATTTCCAGGGGCTATGTGGGATATGGGCACGAATCTTGTGCGCGCATCCCTCAAAGCTAGAAAAGCAGCCTAATCAGAATTTTTATCATCTTGTGCTTAGCGGAATCTTGCACTTGGCTTGTCTTCAGGCGATACTGTGGAAAACGGTTTATCTATGAAAACGGGGTCTGTTCATCAACATTTAGATCGAAGAATCGGGCAATTAAAAAAAGGCCTGAAAAAGGATTCTCTTGCAAAGAAGGATCCACTCAAAGCAAAAAAAACTCAGCAGGATGAGTTTAATGTCATGCGGGATGCCATCAGTAAAACTTGTGATTTCAAAACCATTATTCGGTATGACAAAAAAGGGAACAAGAAAAGGATGGTCTTATGCTCACAGAATACCCACGAGGAAATTATTAAAAAATCTCGGGAATATCTGGATATCATTACGGGACGACGGAAGCTGACTAAAGTAGTAAAGTTTAATATCATTCGTCGCACCCTGGAAAATTTCGATAACTTTTATAACCGCGGTTTTTTGACTTATCGTAAGAGTGTGGCTGAGGCCAAGGATTTTGCAGCTCTTGAGTGGGAGGGAAAGGGGTCTGTCGTTCGAGATATTC
>CAYVFJ010000139.1:0-7081 GCA_964450905.1 uncultured Verrucomicrobiota bacterium | reverse complement strand
ATTCGGGTTTGTATCGATGGGAGACCACTTATCCACTTCCGCCCACCGTATCACATCCAGCAGCAGAATAAACCATTTTTTGTGATCTTTTTTTGGAGGGGCACATCTGATAAATTTATCTACTGACCGCTGGTTTAATGAGTTAATGCGTAGACAGCGATATTTAATGCCAATTTCTTGCCGTCCTCAGGGGCAACGCCATTGCCTTTGTTACAATTATTATCCGCGCTGAAAGAGCAACAAACACCGTCTTCACCCATTACGGCTACAAGGTTTTCATCATAAAACAACCCTTCCAACAGTAAATCACGATTTTCAGTAACAACATGGATATGATCGATTTTATAGAATGAACGATAAATAAGATGATCGTAAGGAAGTGTCTTTACCTTTTCATTCAGAAAGATTCTGCTGAATTCGCGGCGCCATGCTTTTGGAAAAGCGGGATTGGTGCAGCAGCCCGAGGCAAAGAAAAATCCACCATGTGAAAGATATGTTTTTAGATTTTCAATTTCTTCGGTGGTAAATACAAAATCATCGTGACCATTCATAAAAATAAATGGTGTTTCGTAAAGTTGAGGATCCGTTAATTTGACGGTACGCTCTTCCTGAATTTGAACGGTTGACGCGCGAGAAACCAGAGCCATAAGATCTTTGCCAACATCCATGCAATCGTTGCCGTCATTCTTGCTATACTTAAGTCGTCCCATGAAGAACGTGGATATTTTTTCGTCTTTCGAATAAATCACCGGCTGATCAAAAACGAGCAGGAAAAATAAAAGAGGTAGAATTCTTTTCATCATGACATCTATGTTTCGTACAGATAAAAATCGCATAGGATCATCCCATTTGCCATTGTTTTTTCAAAATCCACTCGCAGGCAAGGAGTCCCAATAAAATAAGGAGAATAGGCATATGGATTCCCAAGGGAATCCGTTGAGCCATCGCGCGTTCTGCCTGTTCCACTTTTACTTTAATTTCTTCCAATAATTTCGTGGGGTCTGAACAATCCTCTATTTTAATAGCTAAACCATTGCTCAAAGCTGCCCATTGATTAAGTATTTCCATGGAGCGCCCTGTTTTTAAAAACTCCACATTCACATTCTTGATTTCTATGGAACGCGAAGCCACTATTTCTCCTTTGGGGTTCCTAACGAACACAGTAAAGATGCCTCCCGATTTTCGGGTGAAACTCAAGTCAACAGGATGTGAAGGAGTAAGATCCAGTGATTGTTGGTGTAACACTCTTTTTTGATCATCTTCGACAGAGGCGATATAATGAACATTTGTATCGGTTACATTTTTTGGGTCAACATGCTTTTCCAGCATAACATGGACTTCCATTCTCATGGATAACTCCTGATCAGGAAAGAAAATGGAAATATCCTGTCGTCCGCTATCTCCCATGAAACGAAGGTATTGGCTCCAAAATCGGTCAAACAGAGCGCAATCAGTATTTTTGGCAAGACGCCATCGCCATATATTTTCAACACAAACCACAGAAGATAAGCCGGCTCCATAGCGCTGACACGCCATCAAAATCCGATTTCCATTCGGACCTTGATCGGTCGGATGAATAGCCCAAACTTGAGCGCCATTTTTTGCAGCATCCACATGGCCGTAACGTTGAAAGGTTGGAAGCTGTTGCCATGTCGTTGCGTTCGAGCGATCCTCTCGAAGTTGAAAAACAGGATGTTGAAGCCCTTCCTGAGTCAGTTGAAGTTGAAAAGGACGGTCAAGACCCTGAACACCGCTTCCGGAGGAAAACACAACCGGAAGCAGTTGCTCGAGCCGGCTGTTTTGCCAGGAAGCATTAAAAGTTTCCGCTCCTCCGATCATCAGGATTCCTCCACCAAGTTCTCCACAAAATTTTGCCAGAAGTTCCTGTTGTGCAATGGAAAGATCAGCGGGCGTCAGGTTGGACATGACGACGACTCGGAAAGCGGCCATTTCCTCCAGCACTGTGGGAAAACCATTTAATAATTCACCAGAACTTTCCACGTTCTGTCGGAAAATCGATCGATTGGATGTGCGTGTTAAACCCGTCAGTTTGATCGAAGGATCTTTGCGAAGGGCGAGGGTGATGTACTTGTAATCCCACGTCAAGGCGCCTTGAACGTAAAGCACACGAAGTTCCTTTTCCTTGCTGATGCGAACCGAAGTGGATGCAGCGAGATTAGCGGACGTTAAATTTGGGATCTGAGGCGGTACAATCTGGACTGTGTAAGTCAAAACACCCTCGTCTTTTTCTGTAACCAAAAAATTTTCCATCCAAAAACGGGATCCTTTTTGAGGTTGAATTATTTTCTTTTGAAAAAACTGACCTCCTCGCATGAGGAGAAGATCGAACGATCCGATCTCATCGCCATGGATCATTTCGAGTTGAGCTGAAACTTTGAATTCCTGATTCGGAGGCACCGTGGATGGGGTTTCCACCTGACGCAAAGAGAGAGTTTTGACTTCCTGATCGCTCCCAATTCCTATTCCGATAAAAGGTGTTTTCATTTCCACGAGAGCGGATAGAGCGCGTGTATTATCTTCATTTTCATTCGCGATGCCGTCTGTAAGCGCGATCACGGCTATAGGTGAAAACCCTGCTGCATCCATAGATCTGCTAATCGCCCTTCCTAAGTTTGTTTTTTTGCCGTCAGGATTTCTTCCAACGATCATTTTTCCATCGGACGGTTCTGTTTCTTCGGCAAACAAGTAAGGTTGAATTTGCCAACCTGTTTTTTTAAGAATCGGCAGAAGCTGCATTTTCATGAACTCAAGCATTTGCTCATAGCGCGATTTCCCATTTTCCTGTAAGGACATACTCTGACTACGATCCAGGAGCAGAACCACGGAAGATTTACCTGCTTTTGGTTTTTCGCGTATTACTTTTACAGGTCGCGCAATGAATAGGACCAGAGAGAGCATGACGATTGTGCGCAACAATCCTAATACAATAACGCGCGTATATCTTCGTTCTTTACGGCGCAGCCACACTATATAAATCGCAAGCAGCGCTGTGACGAGCGGAAGACCCACCTGCCATCCTAAAGGATAATCAAAATATATCTGAGACATTACTTTTCGGAGAGTTTCTGAAAGTATTTTTCAATGCGCTTGCGGTAAGCAGGCGGAAGATTCTTGGTATCGATATGATTCACCTGTGGATCCTCTTGGTTTTTGGCGCGATCTTCGGTGAGTTCTACCGAATAATTCTGTAATTGTTCCATCAATTTCTTGAGTTCCAACGGCTCCAGTTTTTCCGGATCTTTTAATATTTGATCGATAAGAATCAATAGTCTGCTGCTGCGTTCATTATTTTGACCCATCAAGCCTTTATTGAGATTGAAAAGAATCTCTTCGAGTTGCTTTTTCTTCAGATCAGGAGGGATTTTCTGTTTGGATTCGGATAGCTTCATAAGACTTTCCAGTTGATGAAGACCGCGTTCCATGGATTCGGCGTCGCTTTCGTTGAGCGAATGGCTCTTCTGCGCCATTTGAAACCCCTGAGGTTGACTCTCTTCAAATGCTTGACTTACCAGTTGCATCCCTTTTTTGGCTTCTCCTGCGGCTTGCTTCCTGGAGCTTCCTTGCGATTGAGATAACTTGTCGAGTTGAGTATGAAGCTCAGATTGTTTCTCTTTGCTAAGAGCTTCTCGTAGTTGGGGACCAAAAGCGTCTTTGGTCGGTTGGTTTTCGGCAATATCCTTGAGCTCGTTGATCGCTTTCTTCGAACGTACTGCAGTATTTTCAACCTGCTGTGAGTTTGACCCTTCAGGATCCTGTTCAATCTGTTCCAGTTGATCAATCTGTTGATCGAGAACGCGTTTTACCTTGTAAGCAGCGGTAAGCTCCTGACCTGCGGAATGTTGATCAAAAGCCTCTTTCAAGGCTTGCAGCTTTTGCGTGGCATTCATAACGGAATCAGTCGCATACTCCTTTTTTTTGCCAAGCGACGTTGAAGCATTCTTTAAGGCGGTTTGTGTATCGTCAAATTCCTTCTTCAGAGGATTCATGGTCGACGGATGTTGAGTTTTGAGATCATCAAGCATTTTGGAAATCTCATTTTCTTCCATTCCCAGTTGCGGATAATGATGGATCAACTTTTTTAAAGATTTATCTTCCAGCTCGCGTTGCCGAACGAGCGCCTTTTCGAGAAGTTCTTTGGCGGCTTTCGATTCGTTACGAAATTCAGCGATCACTTTGAGTTTATCCTCAGGTTCCGCAGAATGAGTTTTTTCGTCATCATTTTCTCCAAATTTATCGGGATGTTCGCTCACCACCTTTTGAAAATTCTTGCGGGCATTGATCAGGTCGGTTAAGCCGCTGAATTCTTGTTTTTGAGCTTCTGTCATCGAATTTTCCGAAAGGTGCGCTACCGCCTGACCGATTTCTTTTTCGGCTTTGGCCAAGTAATCGAGCATCTCGCCGACACTCTGATTCTCCATTTCCATGGCAACTTTTGCATAAAAATGATTGACTGAGTCGCGCATATCTTGCTCGCCCCATTTCAGTTTTTCCTGATCTTGCGCTCGCATTTTTTCATTTTCTGGAACCGTGTGGATGTATTGATGTGTTTGACGAATGATATGCTGTTGGTGTTGGATGAGGTCCGTTAATTCGTTGAGAATCCGGTAAGCTTTCCCCTTTTCTCCGCCTAGCAACTTCAGGATATCTTCACGAAATGGTCGTATTTCCAAAAAATAGATTTCTGAGCTATAGGAATCTTCCTGGTCTGTATCGACTGTGGCATGGTAGGTGAGCACATCCCAATCTGAGAGATGAAATTCGTCGAGATAAATGATGGGTTGATAAACGGCGAACCGGCTCTCAGTAGGCGCAGGTAACGCATGTATTTTGTCGCCTTCACCATTTAAATCAGTAACCCATGCCATTTTTTTGAGCGTTCGATTCGCGGAAGCTTCGATTTGTAATGGGACTACGTCTACCTTCGTAACTTTCAAATCGTGTCCGGGATCTACGATTCTAACTTCACCCCATTCTTTAGTCTGCTCAGTTGTATTCACATCTGGCAATGCAAACTCCTTTGGCACATTGGGGAGGAGTGTAACCGAGACGACTGTATGAAGGCGATTCCAGAGCTGAAAATGATGGTAGAAATGAAAGGTTCCCGTGATGAGGAGGACACAAATAAAAATATGAACCAGCGGCTGACGGAGAGAGAACGGCGTGGACAACGGTTTTGATATCAAAACTTGAGTTGCCTGCGCTCTAATGCGACGGAGATAGGATTGAACCAAATAGGTTTGTTTGACTTTCTCTAAAAATACGATTGTATTCAAACGATCCAAAAGAAAAGGGTGCGCCGCTTCGAGTTTCCCGGCTAGCCAATTTCGTTTTGGAGCAGATCCTAACATCATAGCAAGTATGACGATCCACGCAGTGCATCCTGCAAGTGCAAGCGCCACGATTACCGCAATAAATACATTTTTGCTTGAGATCCATTGATAAAAGATCATGTAGCCGAGAAGAGCGCCCATGACGCTGAGGACTGCACCCAAGGTGGCCGTATGCTGAAGCGCACGCAACCAACGCCAGTTCCAGGAAGTTTGCTTCAATTTTCGTTCAACAGCCGTGCTGGGAAATATCATCGTGCTTCTCCTTTGATAACTAACCATATCATTTCCGAAATTAAAGCAGTGAATCCAAACAAAAGACACCACCACCAAATTTGTTGTTGTAGAATATGGGCTAGGTTAGATCCATTCCAGATATTTGCCGTTTGCATTTTTGCATCGATCAATTTTTCCGGTAACTGCCAGGATTTGACCGTGTCGGAAGCTTCCACATAATCAAGATAAGACTCTTTGGGAGAGGGATTTACACTTAAGATTCGTACGATTTTTGAGCTGTTCGGGTCCTTAAGGATGTAAAGTCCGGGAATGTTTGGAAGACGAAACTGGGCTTGACCCTTGGTTAAAGAGATCCTGTTTAATTCTTGATCTTTATCATAAAGAACGAGTTCTGTTTCAGCCAAATCCTGAGAAAGTTTGAGTTGGCAAGTTTCACCTGGTTCAAATGCAAGGGAAGTTGTATCTTGAAAACGCGCTTGCTGAAGACACAAATCCAGGAAGGGAATGAACGTCGGATGTAATGGCCAGTTGGTTTGCTGTTTTTCCAATCCAAAAGCGGCTATAAATAATTTGCCACGGGTATTCACGGCCTCGAAGAACACGGGTTCTCCTGAGCTGGAAATAATAAGAGGGATCCCTTGTGTTTTTCTGAAGGAAATATTTTCAAAAATATTTACTTGATCGAGTCTCCCAAAATCACCGGAAAGGAAGGGTTGAAGAATAGGATGATTGACCGCGAAGAACTGAAAGCCAGATTGATTTCTTTCATGATTCATCTTTATCGAAGAATCGATTTCGAAACCGAGTTCTTGAAGAAAACCATTGACGATGGGGGTTACTCGATTGATTAAAAGAAAAACGCCATGACCATTCGATAAATAACGATGCACCAAACTTCTGGCATCTGCGGATTGAAGATAGTTGGCCTCGATACAAAGGACATCATCTCTACGATCCGATTCGAGTTCGGCTCGGAGTTGGTTTGGATTTAGAAAACGCGCAGACCAACGGCCTCGCATGATGTCAGGTGAGAATGCCAGCTTTAGATAGGGCGAGTTTGCTAGAATTGATACGTGCCCTTCTTCAATCGGAGGCACAGAGAAAAAAAGGTTGTTATCTGCTTCTAACACATCGGATTCACCTTCCACAGTCAACTCTCCCTGTGTCCAAATCGAATCATCCGACTCCCATTGACCTTGAATTGCAGTGGTGGCGGGTTGGGGTATAAGTTCGATAGAACGATTGAGAATTACTTGACCGTTCACACGCAGAACGACCGTTGCCTGATGAATCTCGCCTTGATTTTTCAGTTGAGCATTAAAAATAACTACGGACTTATCTCCCAGGAAAACGTGTTGAGTCCTCGGCTCTGATAAAGACAGATTCGACAATTGTTTGCCAACAACATGAGGCAAATCCACGGAAACATTTTCCAGAAAAGGTGGTGAACTAAGATTCTCTGTCCATTGATTCTCCTGATTATCTCCTCTGAATAC
>CAYVFJ010000138.1:0-3978 GCA_964450905.1 uncultured Verrucomicrobiota bacterium | reverse complement strand
TCATCCGCCAAATTTTGAGAAATACTGTTGATGCTTTGTTTAAAACGTTCGAAAGGGAGATGACGAAATTGAGTTTTATATAACTGCATCATGTTGGTTTGATAACCATGATGATTGGTGGGGCCAATCAAGGCTCCGTTTAATTCACATCGCGCCACTGAAGTAAAGTTACCCTTGGGCGGCTCGGTTTTGTTTTTTTCAGTTTGATAAAAAAGATCGCGATGATTTTTTAAAATATGAACCACAGTTTCCATTTCATCGGTAGCCACTGAGTGACAGATGCCGCATTGATAAAGACAAGGCGCGAGATCATTTTTTTGTATGGATTTGAGTTGGATTTTGGTTTGATGTCTTTCCGGTTTATCCAAGAACATCTTTGCCAGACTGAAGAGGGGATAAGCGCGATTTGAGGAACGAATTTGATCCACCACAGATTGGAGGGCGGTTGGTTCTGGAAAGAAGAAAATCTCCACAAAAAAAGGATCCAAAATCTTTGGCTTGGGTTTCATGAATGAAGGCGCGCGATTTTGTTTCGGATCATATTTACGTCGTCTATCTTCCGAACGATAAGTATCCGGTTTGTGTTTATCCCTCTTAGGATGGGCTTCTTCTTCGTAAGAAGATGGGGATTGAGAAGGGGTAGGAGGTGTGCGCGCCCAATCAGGGAGAAATTCGAGATTGATCAATAAAAGCTGAGATTCGTTGGTTGGATTCATGAAGAGTAGTCTCTCATTCTCAATTTTACCGGTTTGCTGTTCGGAACTCTACTTTGTTTAAGATTCTCAATTGATAGGCGGTGAAGGTAAGTAAAATAAGCCCCAAAATCCAGGCCATCGCTGTTCCTTGTCCAAATTTAAGAAACATAAAACTACGTTCCCATATTTCGTAACCAGCCACTTGAGTCGCAAGATTCGGCCCTCCTCCTGTCATGGCTAACACGGCGTCGCTCGATTTAAATCCATAAACAATAGCGCCCACCATATTGATCACTAAAAGTGGTTTTAAATAAGGAACGACAATATGACGTAATTTTTCGAAAAAGGAAGCTCCATCGATATCCGCGGCTTCGTAGAGTTCATCGGGGATTCCTTTGAGAGCTGCCAAATAAATTAAACAGCCAGGTCCCAGATGAGCCCATGCGAGCGGAAAAACCACACAAATCATAGCTAACTGGGGATCGACAAGCCACTTTTGCGCTTCCCAATGAAAAAGATCGAGAATCTTATTTAAAACTCCATCCGGAGATGGATCGTAAATGGCGCGCCACATAAAAAGGATAATGCCTCCAGAAACAACGGCCGGTAAATAAAATAAAACTCGAAAAAATATTTTAAACCTTGGAATTTCTTGAAGGATCACAGCTAAGATCAATGGAGGAAAAAAGCCCATCAACATCCATAGAAAACAAAAGTAAAAAGAGTTCTTAAGCGCCAATAAAAATCGGTGATCCGGTTCGAAAACCACATCCGCAAAGTTGCTGATTCCTATCCAGATGGATTTGCCGATTAAATGATAGTCTTGGAACGCCATCAGAGATCCTCGAAGCAACGGATAATATTGCCACATGAGAATGAGGAGCACCGCGGGACTGATTAAAAGAACCGCCAGACGCATTTTATAAGAGGGCGGTTTTTCTGAAACAGGCGGTCTACTAAGACTGAGTGAGTAAAAAATTCTCCAGAGAACGAAAACAAAACTTCCCATCACGCCCACAGCCAAAACCCAAGCGGCGGCATCTCTTTTTGCTCGAACTTTTTTTGGAATGATCCCGATCATTTTTTCGTTGGCTTCTTTCACTGCTGCGGAAAGGTATTCCTTGATCTTCGCTCGCTTTTCTTCGCGAACCATTTTTCCCAAAGATGGATTGTAATAAATTTGTTCCATCGGTTTGCTCATGATGTGATAGATCAGTTGGCAATTCTTGCCATAAGCTTCGGGTGTGCCATGAGCTAAAGAATACTCGAATGTCTCTTCCAAACCTGGCAAAGAAAGATTCGCAAGCTGAGGATAACCATATTTTCTCAGCCATTTTGGATTCGCGGAACGTATCTCTCCCAATTCAACCAAGGTATCTGTATAAATCTGACGAGCCTCTTCACTATCAAAAAATCGGATGTATTCCCAGGCTGCATCACGCACTTTTTTATCTTTTTGTCCCGCAAAAATTCCCATTAGGCTGCCACCAATCTGACCACTCGATTTGCCAGAAGGCCCCTTGGGAACTGGCGCGATCCCGAAAAGATCTAAGTTCGCGCCAGAAAGCAGACCGGAATTGAGTTGTCCAAACGCCATCGCGATTGCGTTTTGACCAAAAAAACGAAGGATCATATCTTCCCCACGATAAGCAATTTCACTGGTTTTATTATTTTTAGTAACCGTATCTTTCTGCAATAAATCGATAAATTCAAAGGAATCAACGGCTTCTTTGCTATCAAAAGAGATTTTCCAATCACCGTTGGGTAGTTCTTCCAAAATTTTGGCTCCCGCGCTATCGATAAAAGGATTGGTATACCAAGAATTCATGCTCTGACTTGTAAAGAAACCTGTGCCATACATTCCCTTTGAAGGGTCGGTTAGTTTTCTCGCGTATTCATGAAATTCAGTCCAATCTTTTGGAGGCCGTTCGGGATCCAATCCGGCATCAAAAAACATGTCCCGACGATAAAGAAGCACTTTGACCGAAATCATGTAGGGCAGCATCCAGTAATGTTTACTGCCTCCAGGTCCATCTCGATGAATCACGGGAAACACTGGTTCCGACACGCGTTCTTTGAGTTCTTCCGGACTCATCTTCTTGATGTATTCATCCAATGGATAAAGAAATCCTTTTTGAATATAGGTATCGCTTTGACGAAAAAACATATTTAACACGTCAGCCGATGTTCCGCCCGCAATCGACATCAGAGGCGCGATATCCGCGACAGAACTTGATTCATTAATTCGGAGGGCGGATGTTGTTTGCAGATCGACTTCCGGGTGAAGTTCACGAAAACGCTGAACGATTCGATATTCCGCGAACTCCTGCGGAGTCGTCGCTTGATTACTGGGGAGAGCAAAAACTTTGAGAACAATTTTTTCGGAAGGAACATCGCCTCTTAACGGAAGAATGAAAAGAGAGATGAAAAAACTTAAAAAAAGGATCCGCTGTAAATTCATAATTCTAGGTTTGTTTTCGATGTTCTTTTGCCAGGATCACATAACGATCTGCCCAGCGACGGATGGCGTGACGTTCTTTTCTGGAAAGAGAGCGAACCACTTTTCCTGGAGAACCTAAAACAAGGGAACCTTCTGGAATTTTCATATTCTGAGTCACAAGGGTTGCCGCGCCAATGATAGATTGCGATCCAATTTTGCATCCATCCAAAAGGATCGCGCCCATTCCAACCAAACATTCATCTCCGACCGTACAAGCATGAACAATCGCGCTATGTCCCACGGTGCAACGATCGCCTATACGACATGGAAGATCATCTGCTGTATGCAAAATGGCCGCGTCCTGGATATTGGTTTTTTCACCCACAATAATAGGTTCGATATCACCTCGTAAAACGGTCTGATACCAAACACTGGCATATTCACCCAGCACAACATGACCCATTAAATGAACGCCTTCAGCAACAAAAGCAGTTGCTGGGATCACTGGTTTTGTAGTTAAACGACGTTGAGCTTTGACTCTAAATTCAACCATATCCGAAGATGCCGCTCTCATCTTTACTGTTACCAGAATTTCTAACTTTTCACTGAAACTAGAACCTATATCCCAAAGAAATTTCGGGTCCAGCCGAGTCTAACGCGCGATTTTTGCGTCCAGGTTCAGATAAACCTGCATTAGAAAAGTGGGTATACATTTCAGAAGCACGCACAAACCAGGAATCATTGATATCATATCGAATTCCTGTGGCGATCCCAAATTGAAATGAAAAATCTTGACCTTAACCAATTTGACTGCCTGCGGAGTCTGTGGCGCCTTGAGAATCG
>CAYVFJ010000137.1:0-4047 GCA_964450905.1 uncultured Verrucomicrobiota bacterium | reverse complement strand
ATATCGATCAATGAAACCGCTGTGTCATCCCCTGTTCCCATTCGACCTCATCGAACCAAAGATATTTTGACGGCGGCAGCGATCGGATTGGCGTTGGCCATAGGAATCATTATTTTGTTAGATCGTTTAGACGATCGGATTAAAACGGTTGAGGAACTTCAGGATTTAGTGCCGGAAACTGTTTTAGGCCAAATTCCAATGGTTCCGCCAAATAATGGAGGTGATAAACATTTGTTTATGGTTGATCTCCTTTCGCATAACACTTTTTCTGAGTCATTCCGTAATGTGCGTTCTTCCCTGATGTTTTCTCCGCTCGGCGGTCAAGCAAAGATGATTGCCGTCTCTAGCGCGATCCCCGAAGATGGCAAAACGACCACCTCCGTCAATTTAGCTATTTCCTTGGCGCAGATTGAAAATGCCAAGACTCTTCTCATCGACGCGGATATGAGGAAGATGAATGTGCATGAATATTTTAATATCGAAAATGGAATAGGTCTTTCAGAGCTTTTAAGTGGTCAGGCGACGTTGGACCAATGTATTGTGGAGTCAGGCGTCCAGAACCTGCATCTTCTCAGAGCTGGAACTCCTCCTCCGAATCCTGGCGAACTCATTCTTGGCGGGAACTTTCAGTCGTTATTAAATCAAGTCGCGCCCCATTATCATCGAATTATCATCGATACACCGCCGATTCTTGCGACAGACGACACGCTTTCTCTTGCGCCTATCACAGATGGAGTTATTTTTGTGGTGAAAGCAAACCATACCTCACTTCGTTTTGTGGATAAATCATTAACCTTACTCAAACAACGTGGTGCAAGGATTATTGGGTTGATTTTGAATAGTATTAATACGTCTTCAGCTCATTATTATTACTATAATTATTACAAAGGATATTATCATAATCATCAGACTAAGAAAAATAAACCAGAGACTTCTGCTGTTTCTTAGGGAAAAGATGATATCTTTAGTGATGATTTGGAAGCGCAGTGTTTATCGCATCTGCCGTAGTGCGGTAGCTTGGAATCATCAGGAGTTAGAAATTAGAAATGAGAAATGAGGAATCGAGATATCAAGTTCCACAATGGTTTTGCGTGCATACAAAGCCGTCTCACGAAATCCAAGCGGTCTCCACTTTGAAGAATCTAACCGAAGAAGTGCAGCAGAATGTGGGAGAGATCGAGGTTTATTTTCCACGGATCTGGGCAAAAATGGCAGTAGGCGGGCATCTTCGTAAAGTATTAAAACCGCTCTTCCCGCGCTATTTTTTTTCAAAGGTCATTTGGGAGAAAGCCGCGCGTTTTATCGCAAGTCGACCTCAGGTGATTGGGTTTGTTCAGTTCAGTGATTATCCAGCGATTGTCCCAGAAAAAGTGATTGAAGAGATGATCGCTTGGAGTTTGGAAGATGATCGTGAAGTTTTTGATCCAACCACGGAATTTAATCCAGGCCAAAGAGTGCTGATCAAAAGTGGGCCGTTCAAGGGAATGGAAGCAGAGTTTGTTTCTCATCTGAACGATCATAAACGTGTGGCTCTTTTAATGGATCACCTTCAAAGTCAACCTCGCCTGATTTTGGAAAGAGCGCATCTCAAATTAGCAACATAAAAGTTTATATTTCGGATTTTCCTCACGCAGAGGCGCAGGGTTCACAGAGATATCCAAGGCGTTTACCCCGCCTCAGAGGCGGGATAAACGCCTCGTTGCTGATCTTTTTCCTCTCCGCGTTCTCTACCGTCTCTGCGTGAGATCTTTCTTTTAAAATTAAATATCTTTGACGCAAATTTATGTTAACCGAAACAGTCATTAGCGCCGATATTCGGGTGCGATTCTTGCAATACCTGAAAGATCTTTGGAATTATCGCGATTTATTTCGAGCGCTGGTTGAGCGCGACATCAAGGTGCGCTATAAACAGACGGTTCTCGGAGTTCTATGGGTGATTATCCCGCCGGTCGTGAATGCGGCAATTTTTTATGTGATTTTTGTTCGTGTGGCTGGAATGTCTTTGCCTCAATTGCCTCCGATCCTTTTTTTTATGGCGGGTTCGATTCCGTGGAATTGCTTTGCAACAGGGGTTTCTCAAGCAGCCAGCAGTTTGGAAAACAGCGCGGGACTCATTAGTAAAGTTTACTTTCCTAGAATCATTGTTCCTCTCTCGGCCATCATGGGAACCGTTTTTGATTTTTCAATCAGTTGGCTTTTTTTTAATGTAGTGGCCCTCATTTGGGGTTTTTGGACATGGCTCTTTATTCCGTTTACAGTTGTCTTGATGGAACTTCAGTTAAGCGTGGCTTTGGGGTTAGGAATGATACTCGCTATCTTGAATGCTCAATATCGCGATATTCGATATGTCATTCCATGGTTGATTCAGGTGGGAATGTTGATTACTCCTGTCGTATGGCCGATGGAACGACTGTTAGCGACACGATTAGGAGAGAGCCTTGAAATCTTTCTCTACATCAATCCCATGGCTGGCGTGATTGAATCTTATCGCGCGCTCATGTTGGAAGGAGCCTATATTCCCTATAAATTGCTTGCAGCCAATTTTGTGTCGGCGGCCGTCATCATTTTTATAGGAATCTGGTTCTTCCGTTCTCGCGAACAACGGCTGGTGGATGTGTTGTAAAAAAGTTAGAAATTAGAAATGAAGAATGAGGAGAGAGGAGAAAAAGAAGGTGGAGAATGGGGAATGAAGAGCTTCATCTGCGAAATCGGCGGATCAAATGCAAAAAATGAAAATTCTCCTAAAAAATGATCGTCATTTTTGTATTGCCAATTTCATCATTTAGTATGATTCAGTAAGATGATTCCCATTTTGATGCCTGAACATTTCTGAATTGAGTCATAAGCCGCTTAAGAACTAGAAATTAAGCATCGAGAAAAGTGCAAAACCATCTTAAAGAAATCGTAACTATTCAGCCTCAAGCTATAAGCCTTTAAGCCATAAGCTTGTCTAAAATGAGCAGATGAGCCAGCTAAAAACGCTAAAGTACGCTAAAGGCAGAGACTTAGGAAAAGTTAGAAAGTAAGCTATTAAACGTATTTGTCAAATTATTTTTATATTTAGAGCCTGTCCGCAGATTGCGCAGATTACGCAGATTTACAAAAATTTGCGTAGAAGAGGTGATCATTCATCTGCGTAATCTGCGGATAAAAATTTGAGGCTGAGTAGTTACGATTTAATCGATATTCGTGAGCTTAAGAAATTAATGAATAATCCATGAAACAATCCTCTCTTGATCGGGACGAATTTTTTAAACAAATCGATTAGTGTACCGAGAAAGATTTCGATGGTCGTAGTGAATTCCCGAATCTTACCCCCGAACAACGCCTCGAATGGCTTGCGCAACTCGCGCAGTTTGTTCATGAGTTTTAAAGGACGAGCAAATTTGAAAAAGATCAATCATAAGCAAGCGAAAACCGATACTTCTTTGGAAGCTGAACGACTCCAGATTCAATTGCTACGGGGTAAAACATTGGCCCAACGCTTTCAATGGGTCTGTTCACTTTCTTCAAGTGTGTACGGCATGGCGCGGAGAGCGATTGAAAAAGCGCATCCTACCTTTTCACAGCGCCAGAGAGATGTCTTTTTTGTAAAATGCCATTATGGAGCAGACTTAGCACGACGTTTGGATTTGTGCTTAGCGTCTAAAGGAAAATGAATTCGTCCGAGATTGCCAAAGCGGTGCGTCCTGTGCTGGATGCTTTTGCTTCGATACAAATTGGGTATTGTATTGGAGGTTCGGTTGCCAGTTCTATTTACGGGATTGGGCGCACGACTATGGATATTGATATGGTTGCAGATTTAAAATTGAACCAGATCTCTCCACTCAAAAAGATGCTAGAAAATTCTTATTATTTGGATGAGTTAGCAATGAAAAACGCTGTCCTACAACAATCTTCTTTCAATTTAATCCATTTTGAATCGGCATTTAAAGTGGACATCTTTATCCTCAAGAGAGATCCTTTTAGTCAGGAGTCATTCAAAAGGGTCAAACTTGAATTGCTGGACGTTTTAGGGGGCGAGTGGAAATGTGCGATTACTTCCCC
>CAYVFJ010000136.1:0-3179 GCA_964450905.1 uncultured Verrucomicrobiota bacterium | reverse complement strand
ACTTCAGGTCTATTCTTCTTCACGGCGTATCCTTTCATGGTTTGTGGTCGCCAGACCACGGTTCTTCTTTTTTCCCACCTGAAAGGATACGCTTTTTTTAGCTTATCTCAAATCCCAGCCCACAACTTTCGATCATACCTCACGAACATCAACACGCCGCCGAGCACGGTCAAAAGTCAGGCGATCATGATCACGGGGATTGTGAGCATGACCAACTAATAGCCAATGGTCCTTCTAGTGTCTTTGTAAGTAACCATTTACCTATCTCGTTGAGTCTTTTTAAGAATTATATTTCGCGTTCAGTTTCTTTGGTCCAGGCTGACTCTAGGGTTGATTTTATTGATACCGGTCCACCCGGCAGACTTTCATCGCTTCCGCTTTACCTCGAAATTTCCAATCTTCGGATTTGATTCTCTTCTAAATCAAGTTTGATAGCTATTTCTTTGCCTGTTTTTAAGGCTTAGAGATTCAAACTGATTCCTGTTTGTTTTTATTTTCTCACTATTTTAATTTCAAAAAGGAGGTTGAATGTTAACTCTTCGACCTAAAATTACAACATTCCCACGGCGAGTGTTAATTGGTCTTATTGTATTTTTTGCTTTTTCCGGGATGGCAAGGCGTCCCATGAAAGAAGTCGAAAAAGAAGTGAGGGAGCGATCAGGTGTTGCTGTCCAACACTTAAAACAAGATCAGGTAAAAGCGTTTTCTAATTCATCTAGCGACTTATCGGCGGATCAGCTTTCTTTGGACACCGCTCTTAAAATCGCATTGACGAATAATGGTGAGATTCAGTCGACTTTTCAAGACTTGGGAATTGCAAAGGCAGATGTTTGGCAGGCGACGCTTTTCAAGAATCCAACTTTTGATGGCTTTGTACGATTCCCTAACCATGACACGCTTGAGAATGGTGGTCGGACTCAAAACAATGTGGAGCTTAGTGTGAGTCAGGATTTTATCGACGTCATTCTTATGCCGTTTAAACGTCGTGTTGCGACTGCTGAATATGACGCTGTGAAGCTTCGTGTAACGGATGCCGTGCTGAATTTTATTTTAGAAGTTAAAAAGGCCTACTATTTTTCTCAGGCGGGAGAGCAAGTTCTCGAAATGCAAAAAACAGTATTGGAGGCGGCTGAGGCAGCGAGTGAATTGGCGGAAAGGCAACGTAAAGCCGGAACGCTCAAAGCATTGGATCTTTCGATTGAG
This sequence comes from uncultured Verrucomicrobiota bacterium, assembly GCA_964450905.1. Classification (GTDB taxonomy): domain Bacteria; phylum Verrucomicrobiota; class Verrucomicrobiia; order JABWAM01; family JABWAM01; genus CAYVFJ01. The sequence continues at coordinate 1,976 of CAYVFJ010000136.1, read as the reverse complement.
CGTGCAGCTTATGAAGAGGCGAAATTATCATATGAGAAAAGCAAGGCTGACGCTTTATTGGTTCGTGAACCTTTGAATCGCTTAATGGGATTAGCCGGTGAGGATGCGGCTTTGTGGAAGATTAATAATTCGCTTAAAGATCTTCCAGATGCTGATCCGAAATTAGAGGATCTTGAAACAAGAGCGCTTTCTGAACGCCTTGATTTGGCAGCAATTCGTCAGCAGACAAAAGCGCTAAAACGAAGTCTTACAGCAACGCGGCTGGGAGTCATTCCGCAAGCTGAGGTGGGACTTAGCACAGAAAAAGAGATCGATGGGGGGAGAATTACCGGCCCGACATGGAATGTTGAAGTCCCTCTTTGGGATCAGCAGTTAGCTAAAGGATCAAAGGTTAAAGCCCAATGGCGGCAAAAACAATTTAACGAAGCTGCCTATGAAGTCAGAGTTCGGTCAGAGGTTCGGGAAGCCATGATCCAATTGAAAAAAGCCCGTACTGCGGCAGAAAGCTATCGTGACCGCATTATTCCTGAGCGTGAAAACATCGTGAACCAATACTTGCGGGAATATAACTACATGCTTTCGGGTGTTTATCAACTTCTCGAGGCTAAACAAAAAGAAGTGCTTTCGCGGCGTGAGTACATCGACAGTTTAAGGGATTATTGGAGTTCATTGGCCGAACTTGAAAGAGCTGTGGGAGGGAAACTAGAGCCCGGAGAAATAAAGCAGAAACCAAAAGTAGAAAATAAAGCTATGTCGGAGCCGTCTCCGTCTGCTTCAGCGATGCCAATGGATCATTCACATCATCATGGAGGTATGAATCATGAAAGTTAATAAGAAACCTGTAATAGCCGCGGGAATCATGGTTTTATTTTTAGCAGCGTTCACAATCTCATCCGGATTTAATCATTTTGAAGCTCATGCGGCAGATTTGGGATACACGCCTGTCGTGACACCCAACGGATCAACTCTCCCTTGGACTATGGAGAACGGTGCGAAAGTATTCCGGCTGACTTTAAATGTTTGCAAGCACGAAATGGCACCCGGAATGGTGATTAATGCCTGGTGCTACAACGGGCAGACGCCGGGACCGACTATTGAGGCTGTTGAAGGGGATCATGTAAAAATTTACGTTGAAAATCAACTGCCGGAACCTACGGCAGTTCATTGGCATGGTATTTTTCTTCCAAGCGGAATGGATGGTGTGCAAGGACTAACGCAGCGAGGAATTCTTCCCGGCGATACATTTCTTTACGAGTTCACTCTTAAACAGCACGGAACTTTTATGTATCACTCTCATGGTGATGAGATGGTTCAAATTGGCCTTGGGAGTATGGGCTTTTTTATTATCCATCCTAAAAAAGAACCTTACAAAATCGACCGTGACTATGCGATTTTTCTTAATGAATGGTATGTCGATCCGGGCACGATGACGCCCAACCCGAATGTGATGACTGATTTCAATATGTTTACTTTCAACAGTAAAATTTATCCCGGAACCGATCCTCTTGTCGCAAAAAAAGGGGAACGGGTTCGTTTACGGTTTGGAAGCGTAGGTCAGGATTTTCATGCTATCCATTTGCATGGTCATGCTTTTAAAACCGTAGCAACAGATGGTGGAGATATCCCAGAATCAGCTCAATGGCCGGAAACCACCGTAGGAATTGGTCCCGGACAGACGAGAGATGTAGAGTTTATTGCGGTGCCAGGAGATTGGGCGTTGCATTGTCATTTGCGGCATCACCCCATGAACGCTATGGGGCATGATATTCCCAACGTACTGGGAGTAAATCAGGACGGCATTGAAGAAAAAATTCAAAAATTAGTTCCTGGCTATATGGCAATGGGCGAAAAGGGAATGGGCGAGCATGCTGAACATGCCAAACACATGCAAGGGCCTGAAAATACTCTTCCCATGATGGCAGGTGATGGACCTTTTGGAAAAGTTGGAATGGGTGGAATGTTTACCATTTTAAAAG
>CAYVFJ010000135.1:0-3399 GCA_964450905.1 uncultured Verrucomicrobiota bacterium | reverse complement strand
GAATATCTCGTTGAGGGAATGGAATCTCAATGCCATATTTTTTGAATTTTTCGAAGATCCCGAAATTAACGATGCTCATCAGTTTATTTTTTTGATGAACCAATCGATCTGTCCAAACACGTAATTCAAAGTTGAGCGAGCTTTCTCCAAATGACATGAAACGCACGGCTGGGATCGGATTTTTTAAAACATCGGATATTTCACCAGCAACTTCCAGTAAGGCTCTTTCTACTAATTTAGGATTGGATCCATAGGTGACACTGATGGGAACACAAAATCGCACTTTAGGATCACCGTGACTCCAATTAATCACACGAGAGGAAATAAACTCGGAATTGGGCACGATGATGGTGATGTTGTCATTGGTGACAATGGTGGTGCTGCGGGCTTTGATTTCTTTCACGGCTCCAGTCAAGCCACCGACATCGATGCGATCGCCAATTTGAATGGGTCTTTCGATTAAAATGATGAGGCCGCTGACGAAATTGCTGATGATATTTTGTAATCCAAAACCGAGACCAAGGCTGAGCGCGCCTGCCAGAAAAGCTAGGCTACCAAGATTAATACCGACGATTTGGAGTGAGACAAACAATCCGATGATCATCACCATGTATCCTGCAAATCTGGAAAGAACTTCCTGTAAACCGCGGCTTACTCCAGCTTGCGCAAGAACCCGAATACGAAAAAGCTTTCGAACAACCGAAGCGATGAGAAAGACGATCCCAATCAGCAAAAAAAACTCAACGAAATGCAGGATCGAGAATTCTTCATTTCCCAATTTGATTTTCCAACCGAGCACGTTGATCAATGGATCCAATACAGTCATAAGACGGCGAGTATAACATAGATCCAAGAGGGGCAGCAAGAGCCGCTTGTCTAGAAAAACGCAGTTAGAAATGAGAAGGATATTCTGCAGAAGGTGAATAAAAGCCTTGAGTGTTTCAGCAAAAGAGTGCACACAGAAAGTGGTTCTAGGTGATCTAGAAAGAATCGTTTCATTAAAAAATAAACTCCACAAAATTATGATAAAAAAATCCATGATCTTTGGTATCGCTCTTAGTTTGAGCGCAGCCGCTACGCTCTTGGCGGAAAAAACGCCATCACAATGTCCGATGAAGGCAAAACAATGTCGGATGGAACAGTCCTCTTGTCCCACCGACTATTCCAGTCAAAATTCACGAGCATCCTTAACTCGCATCGGTTCAGAAAAAACCTCGGTTTGTCCCTATTCAGATAAGAAGACGTCTGGAAAAGAATTAAAGAAAAATTCCAAATCTTCCCCTTGTCCTTATTCTAAGTAAATGGGTTATTGTAAGGCGGCTGTGTTATGGAAGTTAAGAGGAGTCATTGTTTTGACTTTGATCTTGATGCCCTTCCTTTCACATGCGGATGACGGGAATTGGCAGCAGTGGACAGAGATTTCGTGGAGCCAAAATTTGGGATACGGGTGGGATACAAGTTTGCGTCTCGAATCAAGATGGGAAGATGATCTTTCTCAATTTGCCTACTATGAAATCGAGCCGTCGCTGATTTTTCGTCATTCGCCACGATGGGATTTTTCTTTGGGCTATGAATATGATCAACGACTCGAACCCATAGAAGAAGCGGATCATGTTCCTAATCTCGTGGCGGTCCTCAAAATTCCTTTGAAAGAATGGAAAATTTCGAATCAGTTCCGGATGGAATTTGCAGTTCCGGAGGATGATGCAGGAGATTGGCGGGCTATTTACCGAAATCGCACCAAAATTGAAACAAGTTGGAAATGGGGATCAAAACGACTCGTTCCATATCTTTTTGACGAATGGTTTTTCAATACGGACGAAATTGAAATCACACAGAATCGTGTGGGACTTGGGATAGGAATTCCCATTGTATCTCATTGGATGGGTCGTATTTATTGGATGCGATTAGATGAGAAAATTGCTTCAGGTTGGGAATGGCATCCTGTCCTTGGGATTCAAATTCAAGCACAGTTTTAAGGTTTCATTGAAACATTGTATCCAGAAGATTGATGAGGTATAAGATCTGTCACAATATGAACAGAAAATCTTTCTGCAATTGTACGGTGATATTGTTTGCAAGTCTTTTATGGATCGCCGGTTGTCAGAAAAACACTCCGCCGCTCTCTTCTGATCAAGCTTCAAGCAAGGATTCTTCGGAACGGAAAGTTGCCTATTGGACATGCAGCATGCATCCACAAGTAAGATCCGATAAACCGGGAGATTGCGATGTTTGTGGAATGCGTCTATCGCCCGTTTATGCGGATCAGAAGAAGGAAGCCAAACATGAGGCATCCCATGCAGAAGTTCATTTAACTGAAGAAGGCATTCGCCAAGCCGATGTGCGCGTGGAAGCTGCTCAGGAGAGAAAATTGATGAAGCAGTTGTTGATCTTTGGAACCATGGGATACAACATGAACCTTCATCGGGACGTTGTTTCATTAGTTGAAGGACGAATGGAACGTCAATTGATTGATTTTAATCAGACAGAGGTTCAGGAAAATGATCCTCTCGTTATTTTATATTCTCAGCAAGCCATTGCGTTACAAGAAGACTATCTCAAAGCTCTTCGAGAACGTTGGTTGAGCACTTTTTATGAACGTGCGTTAATCAGTTCCATGGTTAAGCTTGCAGAAGAAAAGCTTCAACGGATTGGTTTTACGGAAGAAGATCTGAAGAAATTACAAGAAAGCAAAAAAGTAAATCCGGAAGTAACCATTCGTTCACCGATTACAGGATCGGTTGTCGGAAATATGGTTCATATCGGTGAACTTGCTAAGGCAGATATGCCGCTCTATCACATAGCGCCGCTGGATCAGTTATGGTTTAATGCCCAGGTTTTTGAGCCAGACCTTGGATTGCTTCAGTTAGGACAAAAAGTTCGGATTACAACCAAATCATCTCCTGGAGAAGAATTTATCGGTAACCTTGTTTTTATAGGACGCGCTCTTGAAGCGGGGAATCGGACCGTTTCTGTTCGTTTTGATGTTCCTAATTTAGAACGACGTTTACTCCCTAATTTGAGTGCAAACGGTCAGCTAGAAATTTTTCTGGGTGATCATATTCTGAGCGTTCCCAATTCAGCGGTGCTCGATCTTGGCACAAGACATGTGGTTTATGTGCAAAAAGAAAAGGGCGTCTATCTTCCACGCAATGTGCGTGTGGGACATGTTACAGACCAATACACACAAGTTTTGGAAGGAATTAAGGAAGATGAATTTGTGGTTGTTTCAGGAGCCTTTTTAATTGATGCCCAAGCTCAACTTCGATCGCTTGGAGATACAGAAAAGATGGATCGTTCCACTATCCCTTCTAAGGAACATCATCACTAACAGAATGATGTCCCATCAACTTGTGCCTTGTGACCTTATTTACTTAAGACATCTCTATGATTCAACGT
>CAYVFJ010000134.1:0-3990 GCA_964450905.1 uncultured Verrucomicrobiota bacterium | reverse complement strand
TATCAAACCCGGATTGCACATTGGCATGAAGAATTTCGTCATCTAATAAAAAAGCATACTTCTGAAATTCCTGGATATCCGATTGTAAAAATATCAAATGATTATAATCCAGGGTGTCGAGGTAAAGATTAAGAAATTGTTCGGAAGTCACGTCATCCAACGGCTGTTGTTTGTAATGTTGTTTTGAAAGCAGATTGCCGACAACAAGACCGATGGCTCCTGATTCGGATGAAGGCACAGGAAGAGCCAGGGATGCAAAGATTAAAAAACTAAATAATACGAAACATCCAAAAACCACAAACGGCCTCTTAAAATTTTTCATGAAAAAAATCCTTCTTTATGTCCATTTTACCTGTAAAACTCCGGGGCACTCAGCAAGTTGATGGACCACTCTTTGAGATAATCCCAAAAGATTTCTTTTCTTAAACTTAACCGCGCAACAGAAGATCTTCTGTTTTGTCTGCAAATTATAATCTAAATCTATTTTTTTAACTTTAAGATTGCACATTTCCAATTTCTGTAAAACTTCGTTGTCTTGAATGGTATTTTGTTGAACCGTAATTGTCACCGTGGCATACCAATCATTTTTGACATAACTTTCTATGTAGGGAAGAACAAAAAGAATCACAAGAGCAATCCCAACCCCCATCAAACCCAAAAGAAAATCTCCACTCCCCAAAACCAATCCAAGAATGGATACATACCATAAAGCCGCGGCTGTTGTTAAACCTCTCACCGCGTTATCTTGACGAATAATCGCGCCCGCTCCCAAAAAATCCCATTCCCGTAAGCACTCCCGCCGCTAAACGCGCGGGATCTGATCTCCAGGATAAAACGCTATTCGCGTTGCTAGCCATAAAAATAGATTCCGAAAGAATCATGGCCATTGCCGAAGCCACACAAACGAGGATGGTTGTCCGCAACCCAGCCGCACGACCGTGACTTTCACGTTCAAAACCAATGACTGAACCAGCCAGGAGAGCTAATCCTAACCTTAAAAATAAATCGTTTGCTGAAAGATGAGATGTCATGGAAAAGTGATTTACACGAAGAGCATCGCAGATTCTTTAGATAAAACCAAGAGGTAACTGCTCAACCCCTCTTCATTTGTTTTAGAAATCAGATTAAAAATCGCTTGGTTAAAATCAAATCAATGATTATAGTAAACTGAGTTTTACGACCTGTGAGTACCGCCGCCATTTCCTACCCAGCCGTCCCTGTTCTCGAGGGTCCCCGTCGTCGTTTATCCATTTCTGCTTCTACACTCAGACATTTATTTGTTCTTCTTTGCGGCGTCGCCATCGTTCTCTTATCCCAAGAAACGTCTCCGAATCGAATTTCCGGCATTCAGATAGCCTTCGAAGATGCTCCGACCGATGTGATTGAAAAAGGCCCCGATCTCGTTGCTGAAACAGCCGATCGTTTTGAACAAGTGACCAAACGTAAAATCGGTCATATGCCTATTCGCGTCAAATTCGTGGAACGAATCTCCATGGACGGTGTCAGTGAAAAAATTTCCAAACATATTCAAGGGATGACTTATTACACAGAAGATGAATGTAGTGTTCATATTTCTAAACGACGCATTTCCAGTTGGGGCCGTGTTCTTTCGCATGAAGTGGTTCATGTTTTTGTGTACGAAACTTATGGAAGATCTCAGAATCGCCTTCTGAACGAAGGATTGGCCGAATATCTGGCTGAAAAGGCTTTTCCAAGTGAGGTTCGACGTGATTTAAGAAATGCCATAAACAGCGTTTCCATGGCTTCCACTCTCAACCCTTACGTTGATGGATACCGCTTTATTTCTGAACATGCGACCGACGAAAACTTCAGCAAATTTTTTGCCTCAGAAATCAAAAATCGATTTACCTCTTATGAACTGCTTCAACGAGCCTGGGATAGACAAAGGTAAAGATGCATTTTTTTGTTTCCATAGATGCCCGTTCCCTTTAAGCTAAAAATAGCAATTTCTAACTACGTTTTTTAATAAGATGGAATCAATGATAAAAACGAAAATTCTAGTTGTAGATGATGATGAACTCATTACCAACACCATCGCCATGGCACTGAGAGAAAATCCTTCTTACTCGCTTGATGTGACCAACGATTCAAAGGAAGCCTATCAGCTTGCAAGCAAACAAGACTATGATCTCATTATTTCCGATATCGATATGCCCTCCATGCATGGAGATGTTTTATTTTTACATCTCGCCATGGATCCAAATGATCATTCAAAAAAACGACCGCTCCCAAAACTTCTGATGATTAGCGGACATTTGAACACAGGCGAACTTCGAGCCACCACTCAATTTGTGGGAGCGATTGATTATCTCCAGAAACCTTTTGACGTTGAAACCTTAGCCGCAAAAGTTAAAAAAATTCTTGAATCTTAAGCATGGCCATTCCACAGAAAACCTTAAAGTTTGGGGAACGGATTTAACTTCTAACTTTTAATTTCTAACTTCTAACTCTTTCAAAAATGAACTGGCTCATTAATATCTCCACGCGAACCAAATTTCTTTTAGGTTTTGGGCTGATTCTTCTTTGTCTTGCTGGCGTGATTGGCATGGCCATGACGACCATTCAAACGATCGAACAATCTCTGAGCGCGCTCTATCAAAGAGATTTTGCCATTTCGTTAAACCTGACAGAAATTCATGGAAAAATCGATCGTCAACGCTCGCAAATGCAATTGCTTTTCACAAAAACCAGCCGATCTGAACAGAACGAAATTGAACAGGATATCCATGATCGTAACACAGAAATCAACGACGCCTTACAAAGTATCTCCGTTTTTGACAGAGAGCCTCCTCATTTTATCAAGGGAATTGAAGACTTAAGAGGGGCTTTAAAATCTTATAAAGAGACTCAAAAGAAACAAATCGCTCTGATTCTTGAAGGGAAACTTCCGGAAGCAAAACAGATCGAGGAAAAATCTCAATATAAACTTTATGAAGCCATCCAATTTTTAGCCTCCGAACTCAGCCGCGATTCCTGGGACCGCGCCCAGTCTACCATCGATCAAAGTATCCGGAAGGTCAATCAATCCGAGATTCTCTTCAAATGGGTCGGCAGCACTGCGTTCGTCATCAGTATTATCCTTGCTCTTCTTTTAAACCAAATCATCGCCAAACCGTTAAAGCGAATATCCGAAGTAGCTGGGCGAATCGCCGTCAACGATCTAACAGTCAATATTCCTCAAAGCCAACGAGAAGATGAAGTGGGAATTCTCGAACGGTCATTCCGAAGTATGGTGAATAATCTTCAAACCGTCATTCGAGAAATTCAGGAAGGCGTTCGTGTGCTTACCTTCTCAATAAGTGAGATCTTGGCATCCGTTGTTAGGGTAACCCAAGAAACTTTAAAAACTTACGCGCTCGTCGGCGAAACCACTCAAGCCGTGGATATGATCCAAAAAACAGCCCAGGATTCTCATGAAAAAGCGCAATACGTTTCTGAAAGCACCCACAAAGCCGTCAAAGCGCTGCAAAACAGCAAAGTCTCACTGGAAGATGCCGTCAAAGGAATGAACCATATCCGTGAACACATGAATGTCATCGACGAAAGATCCTCTCTACTCAATCAAAAGAGCCATGATTTTAATGAATTATTCACTCTCATCAATGAAATCGCAAAACAAAGTCATGCTTTGGGAGTGACTTCGGCCATTGAAGCAGCCAAAGCGGAAGATCAGGGAAAAGGTTTTTCTGTAATCGCCCAAGAAATGAAACAACTCGCTGAAAAAACCAAGCAAATCGTTTCTCAGGGACAGACTCTTCTGGGTGAAATTCAAAAAGCAACGGACCAGGTTAAAATTGAAACAGAGGAAGCCAGTGCCGCCGTTGAAACCGGTATCAAACAATCCGCGAGCGCGGGCGAATCCATGCGCATGTTGGCTGATCGTAGCATTATGGAATCGGCACATGCCGCTAATCAAATGACCGAGTCCAGCCAAAAACAATTGGAAGAAGTGGATCTGATGGTCGAAGC
>CAYVFJ010000133.1:0-6038 GCA_964450905.1 uncultured Verrucomicrobiota bacterium | reverse complement strand
TCCTTCTCCTGCCACTAAATCAGGTTCATGCTGAAGTCCTGGGAATAACAACAAACACGGCGCCCTCTGAACTGACAAAGTTTAGCATTCCCGAGCGTGATAAAAATGGAGTTTTAATCTATTTAATCACAGGCCGTGGATTAAGAAAACCGGATGGCAGCGCCGAAGTGGAAGATTGTTTTGCAACCACTTATCGTGAAAATGAAGTGGATTGGACTCTTTCCACTCCACGCTGTATTTTTTTTGAAAAAAAACAAGAGCTTCTCAATGAGTCCGAGGTCCATATTTTTAATAAGAAATTTGATATTACCGGTGTAGGATCTCATTTGCTGATTAAGGACAATCGATTCATTATACGAAGCAAATCGCATGTGATCATTCACGAAGGTTTTTCAACAAAACAAACCGAAAACATCCCTCCTCTGCCGAGCACAATCGACTCCGATATCTTGAATTTTGATTACAAAAATCATACAGCAGTATTTGACGGAAACGTGGTGGTGGTGGATCCTCAACTTACTTTGAAATGCAACAAAATGGAGGTTTCCTTTAGTGACAAAATGAGGGACGTACTTCGTGTGGTTGCTCAGAACGATGTGCGTTTATTTCACGAGGGAAAAGAAGGGCGCGGTGATCACGCAATTTTCACGAGAGAAACTGGGATTGTGGTGCTTTCTGGAAACAACCCTAGATTAAGCGATCCAGACGGAAATTGGATCACCAGTCGAGGGGGAGGAATCATCTATAACCTTCGTACCAAAGAAATGAAAGCCGACAAACCTACCCTCGAAATCATTTCTTCAGCCTCTTCCCATACATCGTCCCCGACCAATCAATTATTTGTTTCATCCTCTGGAAGCGCTCCTGTAAAAAAAACGATGCCTGCAATCAATAAACCTTTTACAAGAATCGATTCGGATCTATTGAATTATGACTACGAAAAACGAGTGGCAATCTTCGAGGGAAATGTCGTGGCTGTGGATCCAAAATTAAAGCTTACCTGTAAGAAAATGACGGTCTTTTTCGATCCTACAAAGAATGAAGTCGTCAGCGTCAAAGCCGAAGGTGAAGTGCGTATGTATCAGGAAAAAAAGGAGGCTATCGGTGAAAAAGCAGTTTTTACCAGAGAAACCAACCTGATTGTCCTGACAGGAATCAATCCAAAATGTAGAGATGAAAACGGCAGTTGGTTTATCAGCAGAGGAAAAGGAATCTTTTATGACACTCAAACCGGTGATTTAAAGGTCGATAAACCTAGCCTTGAAATTCAACCGTCCAACGACTCTGATTCTTCAAAACAACGAAATCGAAAGTAGTCAGGAAAGACTTCATTCTCTTCCTGCTGAATTGGATCTGACACGTTACAACAACTTAATCTGGACAAGTGGTTCAAGGACTGCTATGCCTCCACGCCCCTTATATGCCTATCCCTATTCGTAATATTGCAATCATTGCCCATGTCGATCATGGCAAGACAACTTTGGTGGATAAACTTCTCCGCCAAGGAGGAGCTTTTCGCGCCAATCAAACGATGGTCGATTGTGTGATGGATTCCATGGATTTGGAACGTGAAAAAGGAATTACGATTAAAGCAAAAAATGCGTCCATTAATTGGATCCCTGACCATCCTGGAGCGGAACCCACCACGATCAATATTGTAGACACACCAGGTCATGCCGATTTTGGAGGTGAAGTGGAACGAATTATGCAGATGGTGGATGGCGTGCTTTTGGTAGTGGACGCCTATGAAGGGCCACAAGCCCAAACTAAATTTGTTCTTAAAAAAGCTTTAGCCCAAGGGTTATGTCCCATTGTCGTGGTTAATAAAGTGGATCGTGAACATGCTCAACCACATCGTGCTTTAGACAAAGTTTTTGATCTTTTTGTTGAACTTCATGCCACCGATCGACAGCTCGATTTCCCCACCCTTTATGGCAGTGCTCGCGAAGGATATATGCTCCATCATCTTGAAGATTGTACGGATGAGGCCAAACGCAAATTAGGGATGCAACCGCTTTTTGAAACGATTGTTCGTCATGTGCCACCCCCTGAAGCAAACGAAAATGGGCCTTTTCAATTTTTAATCTGTAATTTGGGTTATGACGATCATCTTGGAAGGGTTGCCTACGGTAAAATCATGAGCGGCCATGCTCGCGTGGGAGACGCGGCTTACATCGTTCATAAGAACGGAACTCGTGAGGCGGGTAAGTTAACAATGTTCTTTTCGTTTGCCGGTCTTAACCAGCATCGAATTGAAGAAATCCATGCGGGAAATATTGTGGGCATCACAGGGTTCGAAGAAATTGCTATCGGAGAAAGTATCGTTGCTGCTCAAGACACACCCTCTCTCCCTTTTGTGGATATTGATCCACCTACCATTACGATGACCATTGGAGTGAATGATGGTCCATTGGCAGGACGAGAAGGTAAATTAGTTACAGCTCGTAATATTCGAGAAAGACTGATCCGAGAAGCTAGAACGAATGTGAGCCTTTCGGTAAATGACACTTCTTCAGGCAATCTCTTTTCTCTGAATGCGCGCGGTGAATTGCAAATAGCCATTTTAGTTGAACAAATGCGACGGGAAGGTTTCGAAGTAATTGTATCGCGGCCAGAAGTGATTTATCGAAAAGAAAACGGTCAGACTTTCGAACCATTCGAAGAACTTGCCGTGGACGTTCCAGATGATCTCCTGGGAGGAATGCTCCAATCGATTGCGGGACGTAAAGGACAAGTTTTAAATATCTCGCATCATGGAAATCATGTGAGCGTCCAGGCAGAAATTCCCACCCGCGGGTTAATTGGTTTTGAAACAGAATTAGTTAATCTGACAAGTGGCCGAGGGATTATGAGCCATTTATTCAAAGAATATCGTCCTTTCGCAGGAGAAATTTCGACACGCCTGACGGGCACCCTTGTTTCCATGGAAAATGGGCCAGCGACTTCTTATGCCTTGAATCAGCTTCAAGAACGCGGTCAGCTTTTTGTCGAACCCGGAGAGTTGGTTTATGTGGGAATGATTGTCGGCGAATGTCCACGAGCCGAAGATATCAGCGTAAACCCATGCAAAATAAAACATCTCACAAACATGCGAAGCGTGGGCGAAGGAAAGGGCATTATGTTGGAACCACCACGCAAAATGTCCCTCGAACGCGCCATTGAATACATTGCCCCAGACGAATATCTAGAAGTCACACCCAAATCGATTCGTTTACGCAAACGCCTTCTGAATGCTACCGACCGCAAAAGAGCGGGAATCAAGGGTTGATCCCTTGTAGGTCATAGGTTATAGGACATCTTGATTCCTTAAAATGCGATATATTTGGATATGTATGATTGATGGTTGCCTGATCCGTTCCGGATCGGTGCAATCTGGAGAGACCATTTTCAGTCTTTCGGATCAGTTGATCCGTGTTTTTCCTCATATGGGAAAAGATTCTCTGAAAGTCATCTGCGAAGACGGAAAAATCTACGATAGCGAACTTCCATTCTCAGCTCCTACCCACGAGAAATCCCCATCTTCTCATGTGGATGACGCTTTAATTGCTGTGGGCGTCGTTGAAGGTCATATGGGAGTTAAAATTCATCATGGAATGATGGTTGAAGAGGTGCTCCAAGCTGAAGCAAGCGCTTTTAGTGAGAAGATCACAGATTACATGGATTTTGGGGTTTACGATTTTTCAGGGGAACAGTTGGCTTCCATTGAAGATATGATTGCTCTGGTTAGTCCGGAGCACGCTCCAGAACCATTGCTCTCAAAACCATCTCCCGCTTTGCATCATCGCAAAGCACGTCGCGTCCATCCCCCTCAAAGACGAGTTTTCAAGCGTCCAGAAAAAACTTCTCTCGCATCCTTATCTAAAAAGAGCAGTTAAAAAGAGCCTCAAAAATCTTCAACCACCATCGCTTCACCATGAGGTGATATCAGCGGTGTATTAGGTTTGGAAGCTTCACATCGGACAATGGCCAAACCAATTCTTCCAAATCGAGGCGAGACGACCACGCTCCCTAGTTTTCCAACTTCTTTTTCGTGATACACCAAAGAATCTCCGTGCTCCGCTTCATCGGACAATTTTAATCGGACAAGAGAGCGATTCACATGTCCCACACTTTTGATGCGGGCAATGACTTCCTGTCCGATGTAACAACCTTTGGTATAACTGATGGCAATCTTTTCGATACCGGCCTCAGGAGGTAATGTCTCTTCATTCATTTCCACCCCAAAACGGGGGATGCCCGCTTCCACTCTTAGAATTTCAAGAGCAGAGATGTCCCACATCTTTCCATCCGCCTTTTCCACAACGTCCATGAACTGCCGAAGAAAGAGTGAGGCGTATGAAGATTCGATCCACAGATCGAATGAATCATCTTGCGATCGACGACTTCGAAAAAGAAATCCTTTTCCAAAATCATGGACTTCAAATGGACAAATCTCAAAAAGATTCCTTGGAGGATTTTTAGAAAGACCGCTGATCTGTAATATTTCAATCGCTCGCTCACCAACCAAAGTATAAACATTCCAGGAAGAAGTGATGTTTTCGACTTGGACATCATCGGCAATGATAAATTTTTCCAATTCAACCGTCATGCGAACGTCGTAACCAGGTTCTAAATCTAGAAAAAGCGTATCACCTCTATTCAAAATGACAACATCCGCGCGCATCTTACCTTTGGCATTTGTAAAAGCAGCATAACAACCTTTTCCTGCAACAAGCGATTTCACATCGTTGGTCACCTGTCCATTTAGAAAACGCCCGCGGTCTTCGCCTCTCAAGCATAATCGCCCGCGGTTACTTATGTTGCAGCAAAAAATGGGTGAGAAACTTTTCAAAGTGGGAGGGGGTGAATGGTCGCCTAAAACTCACCTCTTTTGCGATAATATTGATATTGTTTTACAATATCCTTCACATAGGATCGTGTGCTTGGAAAACGAATGCACCTGATAAAATATTCGCCATCGGCCAGAGCGTTGGCATCTGCCCATTTGAGAACATGGCTTCTTCCCGCGTTATATTGCGCCAAAGCAAGCGGAATGGGTTCGGATGCTTGATCCCAATCTTGGAGTGCCTTCGAAAGATACCATGTTCCCACACGCAAATTGGTCGCGGGATCCAATAGTTCATTAAGATCAACAAGATCCCTTTTATTGGTCTTAGCCCATTCTTTAGCTGTCTCCGGCATCACTTGCATCAGACCGTACTCTCCACTCTTACCACGAATTTGAGGATTAAACTTTGTTTCACGCCAAATGACAGCCTTCACTAAGCAAGGGTCAAGACCATTTTCTCCTGCCGCATTCAAAATCAATTCATCAAAACGATTTTGTTCCATCGATATCCATATCCGCCAAATCGGAATTCCCACGAGAATACCCGTCAATAGCAACCCGCTAAAAAGAGCGTTTGCGTATGCAGAGAAGCTTGTCTTTTGTTTGCTCACTCATTCATGGTATGAGGAAGTCTCATGGAATCGTCAACTCTTAGCATTACGGAAGAGCCTCTTCTTTCATCAATCGAAATTGCTGTCGTGCGAGTCGATATTCATATCAATCGCGAATTTGATTATCAAATTCCATCTGAACTCCAAGAAAACGTGATTGCCGGCACCCGTGTTCGAGTTCCTTTTGGTCGAAGAACTATTTTGGGAACTGTTTTGAAAACAAAATCGATTGGTAAAAACCATTTAGAATCTACCGACTATTTTGAAAAACTAAAATCTGTTCTAGAAGTGATGGGGACTTCTGCTCTCTTAACTCCAGAAATCCTGCGGCTCGCAGAATGGATGGCTTCTTATTATCTTTGTCCTCTCGATCTTGTCCTTCGCGGCATGGCGCCTTCGATTGTCCAAAAGCGTGCCTCGATCAGATATGTCTCACCTAAGAAAGATCCCGAACTCGATGAAGCTTCCGCAGCGCTGGTCGCCACCCATCCTCTTTCTTTGGCTCCCCAACAAAGGGCTGCCTTAGAACGTATCCTCCTCGCAACACAAACTGTTTCACCCAAACCCATCTTACTTTTCGGAGTGACTGGGAGCGGTAA
>CAYVFJ010000132.1:0-13721 GCA_964450905.1 uncultured Verrucomicrobiota bacterium | reverse complement strand
ATTGGACCGCCCGAGGTCTTACAGGTTATGATGCTGCTTATATTGCTCTTGCAAAACTTTATGACGCAAAATGGCTGACCTATGACCAAGAAGCAAAACGGAAATTAGGAAATCCGTCATGGATCATTTCTGTCCGAACATTTTCGTCGAGAAGAAGTTCTTAATGAAAAACGTGAAGGTCGATCATGACTTATCTTCTAGACACATCGGCTTTACTGGCTTTTTTACTAAGAGAGAGTTTCAAACACTCGAAACTCTCTGTTACTGTAATCGTTTCAGAAAATGTTCTAGGTCTGTGTCCTTGAGTTCCACACGTCCCAAAAGGGGTTCGCCCTTGAGCATTCCATGACAATCGGAGCCTCCTGTAATCAGCAGATTATTTTCTTCAGCCCAATTTCGTAGACGAACTGATTGGGTGGGCGTATGACGTGAGTGATAAACTTCCACGCCATCGATGCCCTTTTCCAAAAGTTGCGACGGAATTTTTTCGTCGTGCAACAATCCTGGATGCGCGAGCGCCATGATTCCGCCGCAGCGATGCACCAGGTGGATGATTTTGGCTGCGTCCACGCGTTCTTTATCCACCCATGCTGGGCGATCTTTTTTAAGAAATTTAGAAAAGGCTTCGCTGATGCTAGAGACATAATTTCCAGCCACGAGAGCAGCGGCAATATGAGGTCTGCCAATTGAAATGTTTTGGGAGGAATATCTTTTATCTTTTCTTCGAAGAGTGGCCTGATGACACACCTCCTCGATCGTAACTGCAACTCCTAGATCGTTCAGCCTTTTTACAATTTTTCGCGCCCGTTCTTCCCGGTGTTGCACATATTGTTTCAATTGACTGGTAAGTTCGGGATCTTGCCACCCACTTTGTGGCTGGGTTTCCAGTTTAAAGTAGGCCAATAAATGGAGTTCTTGTCCACGAAACTGTGCTGTAATTTCAACACCGGGCACGATATTCAATCGATAGTAACGGCCTGCTTCCAACGCTTCGGGGATACCTTCCACGGTATCATGATCGGTAATCGCCACAAAATTGAATTTAAGGAGAGCTGCTCGTTCCACGACTTGAGAGGGCGATTCTGTTCCGTCGGAATAGTAAGTATGCAGGTGTAAGTCGGCTTTCATGATTTTGGAGAAGGCAGAGGAGTTCGAAGAGGTCGTGATAAATCTTTTTTAACACGATCAAGAATGCCGTTGACGAATCGACTGGAATCTTCTGTGGAATATTTTTTTGCTAATTCGATGGCTTCATTGATGGAGACCACAGGAGGAATATCTTCCCGAAAAAGCAATTCGTAGACGGCCATTCTTAAAATATTTCGATCGACAACAGCGATCCGATGAAATTCCCAGTTTTGTGAATAAGCTTTAATTTTGATGTCCACCGCTTCGATATGCTCCAAAACACCACGAGCTAAATCTTCTGCAAAACGTTCAGCATCTGAATGGTGTTCTTGCATCTCCCAGAAATCTTTAAACGCGTCGGGCAACGGTTTGGGATATTTGGATGAGGTATCCTGTTGATAGAGAAATTGAAGTGTCAGGATACGGCTTTCATGTCGATTGCCCATATTATTTTAAACAACGCATGATTTCGGCCATTTGAATGGCCGCCCGCGCTGCTTCAACTCCTCTGATGCGAAGACGTTTCAAAGCATCTCGGATGTTTTTTGGGGTTAATATTTGATGAATCACAGGCACTCCAGTTTCGATGGCAATCTGTTGTAAGTGGATGGCAGATGCAAGAGCGATATGATTCGCATGAGATGTTTTGCCTTGCAAGATCACGCCAAGCGCAATGATGACATCGTATTTGTGTGATTGAGCTAGAGTCATGATAATGACAGGGATTTCATACGAACCAGGAGTGCGTGTGATATGGATTCGATGGATCCCTGCTTGGTTCAGAGCTTTCACAGTGTAAGAAAGGAGAGAATCAACCAGAGGAAGGTTGTATTGTGCTGCCACAATGCCTATCTGATATTTTCCTGATAGTTTTTTGGTTTGAATGATTTTTTTTCTTAACATGATTTTAAATGTTTAAATGAGAGGGATTTGTTCCACAATTTTTAGTCCATAACCTTCCAAGCCCACGATCGTTTTTGGAATATTGGTAAGAAGTCGAATTTTTTGAACCCCAAGATCAACCAGGATTTGTGCGCCGAGACCGTACTCACGAAGATGAGGAGCATCCACTTTGTCTTTCGAATCCTCCATCACGGGTCCCCATCCTTCATGTCGCATGTACAACAGAATACCGCATCCTTCTTTAGCAATGGCACGAAAGGCATCGGTCAATAAATCGCGTTTTCCAAATAGATTAGAATGAAAAACATCAGAAGCCACGCACTCGGCTTGCACTCGGACCAACACCGGTTGATCGGGATGTAACTTTCCCAGCACGAGAGCGAAATGTTGGCGGCCGTCCAAAAGCGAGCGATAACTGTGTAACTGAAACTTGCCGTAAGGAGTGGGTAAATCGGTTGTTTCAATGGATTCAACAAGCTTTTCACGCACTCGACGGTAGGCGATCAAATCCCGGATACTACACATTTTAAGTTGATGCTGTTTTCGAAACAACAAAAGTTGAGGGAGCCGCGCCATGCCGCCATCCTTATTTAAAATTTCGCAGAGAACGCCCGTGGGGGAAAGTCCTGCTAGATGGGCCATGTCCACGGCTGCCTCGGTGTGACCAGCTCGTTGAAGCACTCCACCCGGTTTAGCTTGGAGCGGAAAAATATGACCGGGTTGAACAAGATCTCGAGCGGTGGTGTGGCGATCGGCTAGAAGCCAGATTGTCCGCGCTCGATCATGAGCGCTAATGCCTGTCGTGATGCCCTCTCGCGCGTCCACAGAAACCATAAAATCTGTTTTCTGAGATTCACGATTGTCCGCAACCATTCGTGTGATCCCCAATTCTTGAAGTCGTCCGCTAGTGGTGGGAACACAAATCAGGCCTCTTCCATACTGAGCCATAAAATTGATCGCTTCGGCTGTGACTTTTTCTGCAGCCATGATTAAATCACCTTCATTTTCACGAGTGGGATCGTCGGTCACAATGACCATTTCACCCTGACGAATGGCATCGATGATCGATTCGATAGAATCGAAAGGCGAATCTATTTGAGATCTGCTTTTGCGAGGCGCTTTGTGCATAAGTTTAATGTGGCTCTTTTGAAGAATTATTCCAAATGATATTTGTTTGATGAATGATGAAGGAGAAGTTCCAAAATCTGTTTTCCAGCATCATCCGCAGTGCAGCCGAAGGATAAAATTCCATGGTCAATAAGAATTTGATTTCCTTGGCCGATGGCTTTTTCTATTTCGGAAATGAAGGCAGGAGTGTTTTCCAAAAGATCATCATGAATGATTGGCAAACAAGAATCTTTTATAAAATGGAGGTGGGGCAGAGGATGTAAAAAGAAAGTGAAGATGGCGCTGCTACGATTTTGATAAATCATCGCATGAAGAAAGCTCTCTTCAGGTGGTGACTGATTTCCTCGATAAGTCAGAGTAGAAGAAGCGTGGTCCCATGATTCAACATAGATCAAATCCGTGTCTTTGATATTTTTAAGATCTACATTTTTGGTTGTGATGACAAAACCTAGTCCGTAACGAAAGCTGAGACTACCTTTAAGAGAGCCATCTGTGAGCGAAGCTAATCCGTAGGCGCAAAAGCTTTTTCCCCACGCAATAAGCGCATCCGTAAAATTGCGTTTTGGCAAAAAGCTTTTTTCTGACCTTTTAAAATGGATACCCATAGATCAATAAAATAAGAGAGCATCACAGCTATGAAAGCAAACTTTGTCGTTGGTCGCGAGAAAATTATCGAGATGTAAGGTTTTTAACAGGGTACATTCATGTAATAGTTTAGCTAGTTGAGGAGATAAGGCGGAGAAAAACGGCGGAGAAAGGGGTTAAGAAAGTTGTTGGAACTCTTACTATCCCGATTAAATCCGCATGGGTGTTTAGCCGGACTTATTTCCGAGCTACCTATAGAATTAAAGCGGCGTCTTTTCCTTGAGGAGAGTTGAAACGGGTTTGTTGAATCCGCGGAGGAACGTTTTTGTCTGTACGATAAGTAATCATGATATCCTGCCGAACATTTGAACTATCGCGACAGCCGCCCGGCTGTTCGCTCCAGTGCTTTGGACTGCTTCAGACTTTGACATATTCTGCAGATGATGAAGGCAGGGGGACTTTCGATCCTTCTTCCTTGATGCCCTCTAAATGAAATTCGACTGCTTCGCGGATCAGTTTCAGAACCTCGGTCTTGGATTTGCCAACTGCAACACACCCCGGAAGGTCGGGAACGTATGCCCCGTAGCTCGTTTCGCCCTTTTCTACAATGATGGTGTAGCGCATAAACCTAATTTTTGGTCCTGCTTGCTTGAGAATACTATTCAACGTTCCCTTCGGAATGTCAACTCCTGGATTGCCCGCAATCGTGACCGTCCCTTTTTTTGTGGCATGGTGAAATTGCCGGTGGCTGCCCCTTAGTCCTCACCAAATACCAGCCATCGTCTTGAATCATTTTGATCGAATCTCGAACCCTCACAGAACAACCATAGCAATACCATCGCCACGGTCAAGAAAATGCATTTGCAGTCTAACGTTTGAGATCAGCTATCCGAACCCGTCTGCGGGTGAGGATTAGCTGAATCGAATGGTTATGATTCTTTAACCGTACATTTCATCGCTTGAGTTTTCAACCAGAAAAGATAAGGGAAAACAAGCGCGTAAACTATGAGAGACGGTAAACTATGAGAGACTGCCTTACGTTGCTCAACAAGCAGTTGAACAATTTCATTGGTTAAGCGCGCCACAAATGATGGATGGCCTTGGATTAGCTGAAACAACCCCAGGCCCTTTGACTTAGCTCTGAAAATTCCATTTCCTTGCCTCCTGGAAGCCGATAGAAGTTTTTTCAGTTTGAATCGTGAGTGATCACTTCCAAAGCTTCAGAGTGAGGACTATCTGATGTCAACAGCACAGTGATTTTCCGATCTAAGGTAACTAGTTTCCCGCCTTTGTTTACCGCGAGCGATAACAAATAAGCATCGGTCACTTGACGATGACTCGAAAGTAAACTTACGACAGGTGGTTGAATATCAAATGAGATATCATCAGGCCAAAAAATATGATTCGGAGAAGAAATATTACGATGAAGAATGTGTAACGCTTCGTGCGGGGTCACGGCGTCTTTGGAAAAGGAAGGATTGGAAGATATTCTTATAAAACCACATTGCGTCAGTGGACACGTTGCCCATCCGCTTTTGGCGTTTTTCAAAAACCAAGTTTGAGCCATGGTATGGTAAATGTGAGATGGCCATGCTAAAGCTAGCAGCATGTTGACGTCTAGAAGTGAAATTTTCAATCGAGTTCATCCTCTACTCTTCGAACGTCCTCTAGCGTAATAGGCTTGGCATTTTTTGAAACACGAAAAGTATAAAACC
Source organism: uncultured Verrucomicrobiota bacterium (assembly GCA_964450905.1). Taxonomy (GTDB): domain Bacteria; phylum Verrucomicrobiota; class Verrucomicrobiia; order JABWAM01; family JABWAM01; genus CAYVFJ01. The sequence continues at coordinate 8,262 of CAYVFJ010000132.1, read as the reverse complement.
CATTTTTACGTTTACCCTCAATATCATGATCGGAATTCACGATTCCTCTGAAGCTTTTGCGAACCAAATCAGAAACAACAGCGCCTATCGACATATTTTTATCTTCCGCAAGCACCTTTGTAATACGATAAACATCGTCATCAATTGTTAGAGTAGTTCGCATATTTTATGAATAACATTAAAACATCTTGATGTCAAGATGCAAGATTGATAAAAAAAGAGATCCTCTTCTAGCAAATAAATAGATTTAGATTGTTTTGGGTCCCGAGAATAATGCGCGCAGATTTTGATCGAACGGAGGATAGACCATCCCGTTTTCAGTAATGAAAGCGGTCACGTAACGGTGAGGAGTGACATCGAAAGCGGGATTGAAAACTTGGACATGATCCGGAGCGATTTGCTTGCCTAGACTGTGAGTGATTTCGTCCGACGGACGTTCTTCAATTGGAATTTGATTTCCGTGGGACAAACGTAAATCGATGCTCGAAAGTGGTGTGGCGCAATAAAAGGGAATTCCGTGTTCTTTAGCCAGGATGGCGACGCCGTAAGTGCCAATTTTATTTGCAAAATCACCGCTGGTTGTGACTCGGTCTGCTCCCACAATGACAATATCCACTTTGCGTTGCGCCATCACGGTCGCTGTCATGTTGTCGCAAATTAAAGTGACGGGAATACCGGCGCGTTGTAATTCAAAAGCTGTAAGGCGCGCTCCTTGTAATAAGGGACGTGTTTCGTTGGCAAACACAGCAATATGCATTCCTTGATGATGCGCTGTATAAATGGGAGCTAAAGCTGTTCCATAACGCGCGGTGGCAAGTCCGCCCGCATTGCAGTGGGTCAACACGGTATGGTTATTTTTAAGAATTTTCACGCCATGTTGACCGATGGCTTTACAGATCCTATTATCTTCATCAATCATTTTTTGAGCTTCGTTGAGCAGAAGATTTAGAACTTCAGAAATAGACAGATGACAATGATCGTCGATGAGTTTTAACATTCTTTCCACTGCCCAACGAAGATTGACGGCCGTAGGACGAGCTGAATTGAGATAGTCCGCGCAAGTCTGGGCTTTGACTCGAAAGGTTTGCCAGATTTCGGACTTTAAATCTCTTAAACCAAGATACATTCCGAAAGCGGCAGCTATCCCAATGGCTGGAGCTCCTCGGACGCGCAGCATTTTGATAGCCTCCCATACTTGTTGCGCGGAGGTTAACTTGAGATAGTGGATTTGGGTTGGAAGAAGGGTCTGATCCAACACCACAAAGGTGTCATCTTGCCAACGGAGATGTTCCAAGAGGTCAACCATCATGAATGAAAGCTAATGACTTAACTTTTGGCCATTCACTTCGAAGAGAGAAGAGACCGAACTATTGGAATGAATCCGACGGATGGCTTCTCCTAAGATGGAAGAGATGCTCAAAACGGTGATCGGAAATCCTCCGTGATCTTCGTGGGGAACGCTATCCGTGGTGATCAATTCCTTAATGGCCGATTGTTTTAAGCGATCAATGGCCATTTTCCCAAGAATGGCATGTGAAACAATGGCGTAAACATTTTTAGCCCCCGACTTTTTAAGAAAACTGGATGCGGAAGAAAGGGTTCCTGCAGTTTGCGTCAGATCATCCACCAAAACCACATTCGCGCCATCGACTTCGCCGATCAGGTTAAGCGCTTCAACTTCTGTCGGAGATTTTCTCTGTTTGGCAACAATCGCTAAACTTGCATGAAGCATATTGGAGTAGGCATAGGCCATTTTAAGTCCGCCGACATCTGGAGAAACCACCACCAGATTTTCCATTTGATGATCTAAAAAATATTTATGAAGAACCGGTGCTGCGTAGAGATGATCCACTGGAATATCAAAAAAACCCTGAATCTGTTGAGCATGAAGATCCATCGTTAAAATCCGATCGGTCCCCGCAGCGCTCAGAAGATTGGCAATCAGTTTCGCGGTGATGGGGACACGTGGCTGGTCTTTACGATCCTGACGCGCGTAACCATAAAAAGGCATCACTGCCGTGATCCGATCCGCGCTTGCCCGACGAGCCGCATCAATCATAATCAATAATTCCATGATATTATGATTCGCGGGCGGACAGGTGGACTGAATGATAAACACATCGCGTCCGCGGACGTTATCATTAATTTTTACAAAGGTTTCTTGGTCTGGAAATGAAGTGACTGTGGTGTCAGTGAGTGGAATGCCGATATGTTCCGCAATTTTTTTTGCCAGCGGTAAATTTGAATTTCCGGCAATCAAACAAAGGTCGGAATGAGGGGTAGACATAGACATGAGATGGATGATATAGCTTTTAAAGTGACCCAAATGCAAGACTTTCTAGCAAACATACTCAACCCGTGACTTCCGTTCACTTTTCTTCCCTCTGGCATCATTTTTATTTATTATTCCTTGTTTCATGTCTACGATGAAAGCATGCGGATCCTTGGAATTGATTATGGTTCAGTGCGTGTAGGTGTAGCTCTCAGCGATGAGCTTGGGATGCTTGCTTCCCCTCTAGAAACGGTGGACTATGCTCAAGCCATCGCGCGCATTAAGGAAATTATTTCTGAAAAGAATGTTCAGAAAATCGTCCTTGGAATGCCACGCAATATGAACGGAAGTTACGGTCCTCAGGCAGAAAAAGTTCGTCTCTTTGCCCAATTGCTTGCAGAAAAGATAGCCATCGATATTCAATTTTGGGATGAACGATTATCCACACAAGAAGTGGAACGGATGTTGATCCAAGCAAATGTCTCTCGCCAGCAACGTAAAAAAGTAATAGATAAGTTAGCTGCCCAACGGATTCTTCAAAACTACCTAGATGCTCATGAACAAATATCCATCGAATAAATGTAACAGTTCACTCCACTCACGTAAGGTGATCTGTAGAAAGGGGAGCATCCGCCGCTGGCGTGTTGAAATCAGCGGCTCGCCGATTTCTTTTGGAGCGGATCACTTGGCGAGCCGCGTATGCTCCCCAAGAAAAGCGCAATTTATGGCTGCATTGAGTATCACCAGTGTTTTACTATTCTTCGCCTATTCTCTTCAGGCCGCTTCCCCCTCGTCTCTTCACTCATTGAGTGATGAATTTGCAAAGGCTGCGGAGAAAATCGGTCCTTCTGTAGTGAGTGTGAGCACAAAAAGCATGGTCCAAGAAGATCCTTTTTTCTTTTCCTACGGACATCGGCTCTATCAATACAAAGGAAAATCTCAAGAGGTTCCTCGTGGAATAGGATCAGGAATTCTGATTGAAGATGGATACATTTTGACCAATAACCATGTCATTGAAGATGCGAGCAGTATCTATGTGACGCTTTCAGATGGACGAAAAGCTCAAGCCAAAGTGATTGGCACAGATCCCGATTTAGACGTAGCCGTAGTTAAAATCTCTGGGTTAGATCATTTAACTCCCGCGGATCTTGGCAATTCAGATTCTATTCGTGTGGGAGACTGGGTTTTAGCTGTCGGAAATCCTTTCGGCCTCGAACAAACCGTAACCGCTGGCATCATTAGCGCCAAAGGGAGAGCGAACGTGAATATCAGCGATCTTGTTGATTTCATCCAAACCGACGCTGCGATCAATCCTGGAAATAGCGGTGGACCTCTGGTGGATCTTGACGGGAAAGTCATTGGCATGAACTCTGCCATCATGAGTAGTGGCGGTGGATATGAAGGCATTGGTTTCGCCATTCCAATTAATCTAGCTCGCAACATCATGCAAAGCCTAATCAAAGGCGAAAAAGTGGCTCGTGGATATCTCGGCATTATCATCCAAGAGATCACACCTGAAATCGCAGAGTTGCTTGGATATAAAGAAGCGGGCGGTGTGATCATTGCCGATGTAGACCCCAATTCTTCAGCTCAAAAAGCAGGCTTACAACCGCAGGATATTATTACCCACATCAATGGAATAAAAATCGATAGTCCAAGTAGACTTCGCAAAACCATTAAAACCATGACCGTCGGCGAAGAGATCAACCTCGCCGTCTTACGAGATGGAAAACCGCTTTCTATGAAAGCAAAAATTTCCTCCAAAGAACCGGAACTAACCATCGACCAAACCTTTGGAATCGAAATTGATCGTCTTACCCAAACATGGATGGATAAATATCGTTACCGTTCAGGAACCGAAGGCGTGATCATCACTCATATCGATCCACGCGGCGCTGCTGCATCCAAAGGATTACAAGAAGGCGATCTTATTATTGGAATCAATAAGCAGAAAATTACAGACGCTAAAACTTATCGCGAAATCATTAGCAAACTGCTTGAAACCAAAAAGGAAAAAGTTCTTATCCAATTCGTTCGCGGCAAACAATCCGGTTTTGTCATCCTTCCACTCAAGTGAGAAAACAGAAATCTCTTTCATTTTTTCATTAGCCTCTATGTGTGGCATTGTTGGCATTTTAAATCTTCTCCCAGAACTTCCTCCAATTGAGGAAAACATGCTGGGATACATGAGGGATACGATGACGCATCGCGGACCTGATTCAAGCGGTATTTGGACTTCCAAAAATGGTGTTGTAGGATTGGGACATCGACGTCTAAGCATTATCGATCTTACCCCCACGGGTCATCAACCGATGTGCAATGAAGATGGTAGCGTCTGGATCACTTTTAATGGTGAAATTTATAATCATTTGGAATTACGTAAAGAACTTGAAAGTCTAAGTCACCGCTATCGTTCATCTTCAGACACGGAAAGTGTCATTCATGCCTACGAGGAATGGGGCGTCAAAGCTGTAGAACATATCGACGGGATGTTTTCTTTCGCTATTTGGGACGAAAAACTTCATCAACTTTGGTTGGTCCGAGATCGGATGGGAAAAAAACCGCTTTATTTTACCGAAGTCGAAGGACGATTTATTTTTGCTTCAGAAACTAAAGCTATTCTAGCACATCCACTTGTGCGGCGTGAAATCAATCAGGAAGCGCTGGGACACTATCTTACATTCGCTGTCTCCCCTGCCCCACTCACTTTATTTAAAAACATCTATAAATTACCGCCTGCAACTCATCTTGTTATTCCACAAAATAAACGATGGATATTTACCGAATATTGGCGTCCTTGGTTTGCAACAGATCATTCTCCAAAAACGATGGAAGAATATGCCGATGAAGTCGGAGCGACCCTTCAAAATGCGGTTAAAAAGCGACTGATGTCGGACGTGCCCTTTGGTGTTTTCCTAAGCGGCGGTGTCGATTCTAGCGCGAACGTTGCCTTGATGAGTCAGTTGATGAATCGGCCTGTGGATACTTACTCCGTAGGCTTTAAAGATCAAAGCCAAGCGCCTTACAATGAAATTCAATATGCCCGCCAAATGGCCACTCTTTTCAAAACTAACCATCATGAAGTTCTTATTTCCGATCAACATTTTTTTGATTTTATTGATCAACTCGCTTTTTATCAGGATGAACCCTTGGCTGATCCCGTCTGTTTTCCTCTTTTCTATGTTTCCAAACTCGCTCGTGAACATGGAACGATTGTGATCCAAGTTGGCGAAGGAAGTGATGAGCTTTTCGCTGGATACGAAGTCTATCGAAATTATCTCCGACGTTATCATCTTTATTGGAAACGATTTCAATCTCTTCCGAAATGGATTCAAAAATCGATTGCTTCCGCAGGAAGTCCTTTCCTTGGGTCACGTTCAAAAGCCCATCTTCAACGTGCTGTAAATGGTGAACCTATTTTCTTAGGTGGAGTCTTCGCATTTCTTGATCTCGAGAAAGAGTTTTTAATGAAAGGTTCCGAAACTTCGTCCTTACGAAATTCTTCTTTTCGATCAAGCGCAAGTTTATGCGCGGAATCTTATGAGGGTAAAAATCCATCCATGCAGATGTTATCCAACCATTTCCAAAATGCGGAGATCCTCTCGTTACCTCAAATCAATGATGCATCAGAAAATGATTTCTTAAAAAAAATGATCCATTGGGAATGTCACCAGCGACTTGCAGAACTTCTCTTGATGCGGCTTGATAAAATGATGATGGCCAATAGCGTGGAAGGCCGAGCTCCTTTTCTAGACACTCAACTTGTTCAATTAGCCATGCGGATGCCGTCATCCATGAAAATGACCGGTCGTTTAGGCAAAGCGGTTCTTAAAAAAGCAGTAGAACCCCTTTTGCCACACGAATTAGTCTACCGCAAAAAAATTGGATTTTGTGGGGGAAGCGGAAATATGTTAACCCCCGCTATTTTCGAGTTCGCAAAGCAAACCATTCTTTCGATTCTTCCAAAATATGATTGGCCAATAGCCCCTTTAGAATCTTTAATAACAGACCACCAAAATGGGATGAGAGAGAATAGCTTTCAAATATGGAATCTGATGAATTTAGCGCTGTGGCTAAAACGTTGGTTTTAACTCCAAATCCGAAGTTGTAGATTGCGGTTGTGAAATGCGAGGTTGATTTAGAAGCGATTTTTCATCAGTTTCTTCATGAGAAACATGGATTTACAACTGAAACAGGAAGTGCGTTATATCACGAGCCGGTTGGGCTCTATGATTCGTGAGCAAGCGGGGGATCACATCTATTTAGCGATTGAAAAAATCCGTCAACTATCCAAAGCCATTCGACAAAATAAAAACCCCGCGGATATCGATGTTCAACAGCATTTGATCTCTCGTTTAAAGATCCAAGAAGCTTATCAGGTTGCGCATGCTTTTAGTCTTTTTTTTCAACTGGTCAATCTTTGTGAGGAACGAGTGCGTATTCGACATTTGCAAACAGCAGAATCACATCCCCAATCGTTGCAGCAATTATTTTGTGAATTAAAAGCAAACGACATCTCTGTTCAGACCTTACAGAAATGTTTAAATCGTTTGGAAATTCAACCCGTATTAACGGCTCACCCTACGGAAGCAAGGCGTCGGATTGTTCTTTATCATATCTTACGATTGAACACTCAATTTAATCATCCCGATGAGATTTTGGAAACTCTTTGGCATACGGAAGAGGTGCGAGAACTTCGGATCACTCCCCTTCAGGAAGTTGAAAGCACGCTTTTTTTCTTTGAACATACTATTTTTGATGCAATCGCAAATTTCTATCGCACGTTTGATAGAGAATTAAAGGCTCAATTTCCTCAAATAAAAAGAAACCAGTCCTTTTTAACTTTTGCCAGTTGGGTAGGTGGCGATCGTGATGGAAATCCATTTGTTACGTCTCATACGAGTCTTGAAACGCTTCAGCTCCATCGAGTGTGTATCAGAAACTTTTATCATCAGGAATGTGAAAAACTCAGCCAAGAACTCTCCCATTCTTTGCCTCATCACAAGCCTGGCACCGTATCTCCTGATCTCAAAGAAAAGTCTTTTCAGCCCTCCGAAAAATGGCGTCAAGAGTTGACAGCAATTCGCGGTCATTTGGACGAAGAAAACTATACTTCAACGCAATTGATTCGTCATCTTCAACAAATCCAAAAGGGATTGATTCGTCAAAAGGCTTGGCGCGCTGCTTTGGGACGAATCGCCCATCTGATCGAGCAAGCGCGAGTTTTTGGATTTCATCTTGCAGAGCTTGATTTCCGCGATCATAGCAGTCAATCACAGAACGCTTTCCCTGAATTGCAAGAGCAATTACAGACACTTTATCGTCTTCAGAAAAAGCATGGAGTTGAAGCTGCCAATCATTTTGTGATCAGCATGACACGTCATGCGAATGACGTTCGCACTTTGCTTCGGGTGGCTCATCAGATGCGGGTATACGATTTAGATATCGTTCCTCTTTTTGAAACGATTGAAGATTTAGAAAATGCGCCAAAGATCATGCGCGAATTATGGAAAGATCAAGATTACAAAGCTCATTTGAAGCGGCGTCATGATATTCAAGAAATCATGTTAGGTTATTCTGATTCTAATAAAGATGGAGGATACTTGGCAGCAAATTGGTTTTTATATAGAGCACAAAAAGACCTTGCTTTGCTGGCCAGGGCATGTGGCGTAAAAATACGGTTTTTTCATGGAAAAGGTGGAAGCATTGATCGTGGGGGCGGCCAAAGCCATCGTAGTTTACGAGCACAACCTTATGCAGCGTGTGGAGGTCGAATTCGAATTACAGAACAAGGAGAAGTGGTTTCATTGAAATACTCCAATCCTATTATTGCCCAACGCAACTTAGAACAATTAACTTCCGCGGTGATTGCCAGTCAATGCTTGCCATCTCTTGAACAAACAAAATCCAAACCGCTAAAACAGTGGGAAATATGGATGGAACAAATGGCCCAAAAATCTCATCAATTTTATCAGCAGTTCGTGCGCCAT
>CAYVFJ010000131.1:0-7156 GCA_964450905.1 uncultured Verrucomicrobiota bacterium | reverse complement strand
GAATGGGCTGATCAACAGTCTAAAATTGAAATGAGCGATATGCAGCAAGAAGCAGTCAAAGCAGGGATTACCTCTAAACTAACCGTGATCACGGGAGGTCCCGGGGTTGGAAAGACAACGATTATTCGGAATATTGTGAAGATTTTATCTCACAAAAAAGCGCGGATCATGTTGTGCGCCCCCACAGGGCGTGCTGCCAAGCGTCTTTCGGAAAGTTGTTCTTATTTTTCTCAAACCATCCACCGGCTTTTAAAGTATGATCCATCGAATCACGTGTTTACTTTTAATGAAGATCATCCTCTAGAAGTGGATCTGGTGGTGATTGATGAAACTTCCATGTTAGACGTGCCGTTGGCTCATCATCTGTTTCGCGCTATTCCTGTCACGGCTTCTGTCATTTTAGTGGGAGATGTCGATCAATTGCCTTCCGTGGGGCCAGGGAATTTTTTAAGAGACGTGATTGAATCCCGGGTTGCCAAGGTGATTTGTCTCACACAAATTTTTCGTCAACATCATGCCAGCCAGATTATTATCAATGCTCATCGCGTGAATGAAGGTCAAATACCAGAAAATATGCTGGGACATTCTGTTCATGTACGGACGGAAGATCACATGGATTGATCCATCTGAAAACGGAAAAAAGTTTAGTCTCCTTACAACCCAATCACCTTCATGCTTTCTTTCACATGATCCGCGCTTTTCTTTAATAAAACCAATTCTTGATCTGTCAATTTGAGTTCGACAATTTTTTCGACGCCCTTTTTTCCAAGAACAGATGGAACACCTACAAACATATCTTGGATTCCATATTGACCGGTACACCAAGCCGCGCAGGGGAGCACACGTTTTTCATCACGAATGATGCTTTGAACCATTTGAACGACAGATGCGGAGGGCGCGTAATAAGCCGAACCTGTTTTAAGTAAACCGACAATTTCAGCTCCTCCGTTGCGTGTTCGAGTAACAAGCGCTTCTAGACGATCTTTAGGAATAAGATCTTCGATTGCAATACCGGAAACCGTCGAATAACGAACCAACGGAACCATATCATCTCCATGTCCACCGAGAACCATGGCTTGAACATCCTGATGTGAAACCCCGAGTTCCATCGCAATAAAACAACGGAAACGCGCGCTATCCAAAACGCCAGCCATTCCGATCACACGATTTTTTGGAAAACCCGTTTTGACGCCCACGAGACAAGTCATCACGTCTAGAGGATTAGAAACCACAATCACAATCGCATCAGGCGCGTATTTTTTGACGTGATCAGCAACTCCACCCACAATTTCCGCATTGATTTTGAGTAAATCATCGCGACTCATGCCTGGTTTCCGAGCCATTCCGCTCGTGATGACAACGACATCGGAATTTTTATAATCCGCAGGATCATTCGTACCGGTCACCGTGGAATCGAATCCTTCGATACAAGCCGATTCCATCATATCGAGCGCTTTGCCTTTCGGCATATCTGGGACGATATCGTGAAGAACCACATCGCCAAGATTTTTTTCAGCAAGCCGTTGGGCGGTAGTAGCGCCCACAAATCCGGCTCCAACCACAGTAATTTTTGATTTCATAACAAGTGAATTTAGTCGTTGATACGATAACCGAGCTAGATTTCCAATAAAGAAATTTTGTAACGATTCAGCCTCCCCCAAGTTCGTCACCATTTTTTTATTGATGAGCCAACTGCGCTGCAACATCCAAGATCCAATCTTCTTGGCCGGCTACGGCCTTGCGTTTGGCTAGTTCGAGTAAGATTTCTCTTGGATCGACATGAAATTTTTCTCCAGCTCTTTTAGCGTGGACCAGGAAAGTGGAATATAAGCCCGTATAACCAATGGTTAAAGCATCACGGTTAATAATCATTGGATAGTCCATGATCGGTTGAACGATGTATTCAGCGGCGTCCATGATTTTAAATAAATCAATCCCAGTCTCGACACCTAATTTCAGGAGCGCAGCAACAAGAACCTCTGTTTGAGTATTGCCAGAACCCGCTCCTAATCCTCGGGTGCTTGTATCGATACAAGTGGCACCCGCTTCAATGGCTGCAAGACTATTTCCCATCGCCAACCCAATGTTATTGTGTGCATGATAACCCACAGGAACTTTTAATTCACGAGTTAACGCGCGAACTCTGGCAGTCACCTCATGCGGCAACATGGTGCCGGCTGAATCGACAATATAAACGGTGTCTGCCCCATAAGACTCCATGAATTTAGCCTGTTTCGCAAGATCTTCTGGGGGCAACATATGAGCCATCATTAAAAAACCGACTGTTTCAAGGTTAAGTTCCTTGGCTAACCCAAAATGTTGTTCGGAAATGTCTGCTTCGGAACATTGGGTCGCGATTCGGACCATGCTGATTCCGCAATCTTTGGCTCGCTGCAACTCTTTTCTTGTGCCAATCCCAGGCAGAAGCAGTGAAGCGATTTGAGCTTTTTTACTTGTATTGACAGCTTCCTCGATCAATTCAAATTCATCAATCAACGACATTCCGTATTGCATCGAAGAACCAGCCAAACCATCGCCATGACTGACTTCGATGACCGGAACCCCGGCTTCATCAAGGGCATGGACGACATCGTGAACTTGTTTCTTAGTAAATTGATGACGAATCGCATGAGAACCATCACGCAACGTCGTATCCATGATTCTGATTTTCTTTGGAGTCATTTAATTACCGTCCTTTTCTATACTTTAGTTGTATATTTTTTGACCAAATTAACAAGATTTGTTTATTCGTTCAGCCGAATTTATTTGCCTAATCATCGGATACAGAATAAATACGGGTGGTCTGCATTTTATTTCATGAATGACTCTTTAGGTTTTCGAGAATTAGTGGGTGGGGTTTGTGTTCCTCAAGGTTTTCTTGCGGCGGGGGTGGCGGCTGGCATTAAGAAATCGGGCGCAAAAGATTTGGCATTGATTGTATCCGAGGCGCCTTGCCATTCCGCGGGAGTTTTTACCACAAACCGTGTGAAAGCTGCGCCCGTTCTTTTCTGTCTCCAAAAAATACGACGGCCTGTTTACGGAATTGTTGTCAATAGCGGGAATGCCAATGCTTGCACTGGTAAAGAGGGATTTCGAAATGCTCAAATCATGGCCGAAACCGCAAGTCGCGCCACACGTGCCAACGGAAACTTTCTTGTTTGTTCCACAGGCCGGATTGGCGCTCAGTTGCCGATGAAGAAAATGATCCACGGAATTCATCAGGCAGCGGCTGCTCTTTCTGTTCATGATCGAATGGCGGCGGAAGCGATGATGACCACAGATACTTTTGCAAAACAAATGGCCGTGGAAATTCGTCTGCAAGGCAAACCAGTTCGCATCGGAGGAATCGCTAAAGGTGCTGGGATGATTCATCCGGGAATGAGTTCCACCGGAAAAAGTCGCGCCCTTCATGCCACGATGTTATGTTTCTTAACAACGGACGCAGTCATTCGGCCTTTTCTTCTTCAGGAATGTCTTCATCTTGCGGTTGCTAAATCTTTTAATCGAATTGATGTCGACGGCGATATGAGCACGAATGACACGGTGCTTCTTCTGGCAAATCAAAAGGCAGGACACAAATCTTTTCAGCGTGGGTCTCCAGCGCACCGTCTTTTTCAAAATGCTTTGGAACATCTCACTCTTTCCCTGGCCCTCATGATTGTAAAGGACGGGGAAGGCATTTCCAAAATAGTGACCATTCAGGTAACAGGCGCCGCTTCTGCCAAGGATGCCGAGCGAGTGGTTCAGGCCATTGGTCATTCTACACTTGCTAAATGTTCGTGGTGTGGTGAAGATCCCAATTGGGGTCGCATTTTTTGTGCGGCAGGTTATTCTGGCGCAAAGCTTAATCCAGCGTGCTTTTCCATTAAATATAATGATATCTTCTTGGTTAAGAATGGGTTAGAGATCAAAAAAAACTTGCAAAAGGTCCGCAAAATCGTAAAGAAACCTTCTTTCACTATTTGTTGCGACTTGCAACTCGGAAAACATTCGTCGATTCTTTACACTACAGATTTGACGGAAAAATACGTTGAACTTAACAAAGGAGAATAATTTTATGGAAACTGCATCAGCCAAAGCTCAGATATTAGCGGACGCACTGCCTCTTCTTCGCGCCTTAAAGGAAAGCGTGATTGTTCTTAAATACGGAGGAAGTGTGATTGAAGAAGCTGTCTATGCGGACAGTATTCTTACGGATTTAGCATTTCTCAAACACATGGGCGCTTCTGTGGTTCTCATTCATGGCGGCGGAAAAGCAATTTCTAGTAAAATGCGTGACGCGGGCATTACCCCTAAATTTATCAATGGCCTTCGCTATACCGATCGCAAGACCATCAGTATTGTGGAATCCGTTTTAAGTCACACGATCAATCCACAAATTGTCACTGGCCTAAAAGAACGTGGAGCTTCAGCGGCCTCTCTTCCTGGGAAGAAAATTTTAACTGCCAAAAAACTGACTACCATTTCATCGCAGGACAGTAAAAAGGTAAGTCTAGGATTCGTGGGTGATATCACTCAGGTCAAAAAAGCTCCTCTTCTTTCCCTTTTAAAAAAGGGGATCATTCCAGTGGTTACACCTCTCGCCAAAGGTTCTGGAAGTGAGACTCTCAATATCAACGCGGACATTGCGGCTGCTAAAATTGCAGGCGAACTGAAAGCTTCGCATCTTATTTTTCTCAGCGATGTGAACGGCATTCTCGAGGATCAACAACAAGCCGACTCTACGATTACCAAAATTTCACAGTCAGAAATTCAAACTCTCCGCAACATAGGAGTGATTCATAGCGGGATGCTTCCCAAAGTTCATGCAGCCATGGACGCTCTTAAAAAAGGCGTTCAACGGGTAAAATTATTGAATGGTCAAATTGCCCACTGTATCTTGATCGATTTACTTGTGAATTCGCATCAAGGAACTGAAATCGTCCTTGAATAGTCTGATGTCGACAGAAAATTTAGTTCAAGCTTATAACCATTGGATTGTTCCTACTTACAATCGTTATCCCATCGCTTTTGTAAAAGGACAGGGTGCGCGTCTTTGGGATGTTGAAGGAAAAGAATATCTTGATTTCGGTTCAGGAATCGCCGTCAGCCTATTGGGTCATGCGCATCCTGTTCTTACCAAAGCCATCACACGCCAAGCACAAACTCTGATTCATATTTCCAATCTTTATCTCACCGAATTCCAGTCTTCACTCGCAAAACGGTTGGTGGAACAAATCGGATCGGGCAAATGTTTCTTTTGTAACAGCGGAGCAGAGGCCAATGAAACTCTCTTTAAACTTGCGCGTCAATTTGGCCATGACTCCGGCCGTTACGAAATCATCACCACCTTGAATTCATTTCATGGCAGAACTTTGGCCGGCATCGCGGCCACCGGACAAGACAAAGTAAAAAAAGGGTTTGAACCTGCAGTCGAAGGCTTTTGTCATGTGCCCTTCAATGATTTACAGGCTATTCAAAATGCTGTTTCAGAGAAAACCGCCGCGATTCTCATCGAAGGAATTCAAGGGGAAAGCGGTGTGATTCCCGCTACAACAGATTATCTGCTTGGCTTGCGATCTCTTTGTAACGAAAAAAATCTATTGTTCATGATGGATTCCGTTCAATGCGGCATGTTTCGTACCGGCCGATTTCAGAGTTATCAGCGGATTTTGGAAAAAAGCTGGCAAGATCAACCTTTTTTGCCCGATGCCATTTCCATGGCTAAAGGAATGGCTGGCGGTATTCCCATGGGAACCGTCTGGATTCGTCAGCCGTATGCGGATATTCTCGGTCCGGGTTCTCATGGAAGCACATTCGGAGGCACCCCCTTGGCTTGCGCTGCGGCACACGCCGTTTTGGATGTCATTGAACATGAAAAATTAGCCGAGCACGCTCGAAAAATGGGAGATTACCTTAAATCTCAAATCATCCATCTTAAATCTCCGCATATCCGTGAAGTGCGTGGCTTAGGACTGATGATTGGCATCGAACTTCAACCCAACATTCCTTCTCTGAAAGCAGAAGGAAAAACGCCTGCCTCACTTTTTGTTTCGCGTTTACATGAGCACGGACTTCTAACCATTCCTGCTGGCAACCAAACCATCCGCCTTTTGCCACCCCTGATTATTCAACAAAAAGATTGCGATGAGGCGATTGAAAAATTGGGGAAAGCATTGATAGCATTAGCTTCTTGACTTCTTCTGGGAGAACCTATTTCGATGAGACATCTATGAAACAGAAGATTTTACTAAAAAAAATTCTCGTAACAGGAGGAGCTGGCTTTATTGGGTCAAATCTTGTTCTAACACTTCAAGAAAGATATCCGGCCGCTTGGATGGTGGTAGTCGATGATTTCCGATCTGGGAACTTCAAAAATCTAGTGGGCTTTCGGGGAGATGTTGTAGCCGCGGATATTTCTCACCTTGATTTACGCGTTCATTTTGGAAAAGAAAAGTTCGACGCGATTTTTCATGAAGCCAGCATCACGGATACGACCGAACATAACCAACCGCTTCAAGTGCATGATAATGTGGAAGGCTTTCGACGAATTCTTGAGTTTGCACGACCCACCAAAACCCCTGTCGTTTACGCTTCTTCAGCAGCTACTTATGGGATCGGCGGCGAGAGTGTGAATTGTGAAGATCAACTTCCGAGACCTGCCAATATCTACGCATTTTCCAAAGTGATTCTCGATAATCTTGCGCGAGAATATACGCGCCGATTTCCTGCTTGGAGAATCGTTGGGGTGCGTTACTTTAATGTCTACGGGCCCGGGGAAAGACATAAAGGAGCGGCGGCCAGTATGATTTATCAACTAGCACAACAAATTCGTGCAGGCAAACAACCGCGTGTGTTTAAATATGGAGAGCAAAAGCGAGATTTTGTTTATGTCAAAGATGTGATCGAAGCCACGCTGCTTGGGTTGACAGCTCCCAATGGAGTTTATAATACAGGAAGCGGCCATCCACGTTCATTTAATGATGTGATCGCGGCTCTTCAAAATCAATTAGGCACCCATCTTGAAATTGAATATTTCGATAATCCCTATCCTTTTTATCAGCCTCACACTGAAGCAGACCTGACCCGTTCACGAAAAATGTTGGGGTACCAACCCAAATTCAGTCTCGAAGAAGGAGTTCGCGATTATCATGCCAGCAGCTTTTTGATTGCATGA
>CAYVFJ010000130.1:0-7484 GCA_964450905.1 uncultured Verrucomicrobiota bacterium | reverse complement strand
AAATTAAAATTCTATTTATGTCTGGCTATTCCGAAGAAACAGTTTCAGTTCCGGAAGATGCCTTTCTTGAAAAACCTTTTACTCCAGATCAGTTGTTGTTCAAAATTCGTAAGATTTTGGATGCAACCCAAAAGACAGGATGAAACTATTTTAACTTGATCACCACGCGCCCCTGAATTTGTCCTTTGAGAATCTTGTGGCTTAATTCAGGAATTTCCTCCAGAGAAGCGATTTGAACCATTTGATCGAGAAGTTCCAAGGGCATGTCGTGTCGGAGTCGTTCCCAGACTTTACAACGATGTTCACGAGGACAGCTATCGGAATTAATCCCAAGAAGATTAATCGCTCGTAGAACAAAAGGGAAAATGTGGGTTTGTAAAGCGCTGCCTCCTGCAAGACCACACACAGCAATGCTTGCCCCATAATTCATGGAACGAATCAATCCGGCAAGTGTTTCTGCCCCTACAGTATCAATCGCCCCTGCCCATTCTTTTGATTCCAACGGTTTGTCAGAAGTCGTCGTCAAGATTTTTCGATCCATGATTTCTTTTGCGCCAAGTCTTTTAAGATAGGGTTGAAGCTCTGATCGTCCTGTTGAGGCGACCACGTGATATCCGAGTTTTGAAAGAATCACGATGGCAATGCTGCCTAAACCACCCGCGGCGCCTGTGACAACCACTTTGCCAGAGGATGGAGTTAATCCATGGGCTTCTAAGGCGAGGACACTTTGCATCGCCGTAAAACCCGCTGTGCCAAGACCCATCGCTTGTTTGAGGTTAAGACCCTTGGGCACTGGAATAGGCCAATCCAATTTTACTCGAGCCATCTGCGAATAGCCTCCCCAATATCGTTCACCCATTCCCTGCCCTGTGACAAGCACTAGATCATCTTTTTTGTAAAGTGGCGACGAAGATTCTTCAACCGTTCCTGCTAAATCAATTCCAGGGACAATCGGATAGTGACGTAAAATCTTGCCCAATCCTGTAACAGCGAGGGCATCCTTGTAATTGAGACTTGAATAAGCAACAGAGATGAGAATCTCGCCCTGAGGAAGCGATTCTTTTGGAAGATATTGAATGGATACGGTAGGTTTACCGTTTTTTAGTTCGGCAATAAGCGCTTTAAAGTGCTGCGGATTTTGATGATTCATATCCTATCTGCTTGATATCGTTTTTAATTATTTTTACAATCATCCCAGCGTACTCCTCATGTCTCCTTTGATCCAGTTTTATCGTCCGAAAAATAAAATACGTGTCGTCACGGCTGCTTCTCTGTTCGACGGCCACGATGTCAGTATCAACATGATGAGACGCCTGCTTCAGGCCGCGGGGGTGGAGGTCATTCATCTCGGACACAATCGGTCGGTATTGGAAATTGTAAACTCCGCGATTCAAGAGGACGTGCAAGCGGTGGCTATCACAAGTTACCAAGGTGGACACAACGAATTCTTTAAATACATGGTTGATCTATTCAAGAAAAAGGGCGCCGGCCATATTCAAATATTCGCGGGAGGAGGAGGAACCATTCTACCAAACGAGACAGAAAGCCTACATCAGTACGGAATCACACGAATTTATTCACCGGATGACGGTCGGACCATGGGGTTACAGGGGATGGTCAATGATCTGATTGCCAAAGCCGATGTTCCAACAAAACCCCATCTTCGGAGTAGAGAATTATCTTTGATCCAGAAGAAAGACGCGGCCACCCTCGCTCGAGTGATTACTTGTTTTGAGAATCATTTGGATAAAAACGGAGATTTAAGGGCGCGATTACAAAAAAATATTTCTTCAAAACCAATTCCTGTAGTGGGAATAACTGGAACAGGAGGATCTGGAAAATCTTCTTTAACCGACGAGTTGTTACGTCTCTTTCTGAATGACTTTCGGGATAAACATGTCGCCGTTCTGGCGGTGGATCCTTCTAAACGCAAGACCGGCGGAGCTTTGTTGGGAGATCGTATTCGAATGAATACCGTTCATTTATCTTCGCGCGTCTGGATGCGTTCATTCGCCACACGTCAAGTGCATCTTGCGTTGAGCAAAACCATTCAGCCCGCTGTGGACCTACTTAAAGTTGCAGGTTACGATCTCATTCTTGTGGAGACGGCCGGAATAGGTCAGGGCGACTCTGAGATCACAGAGATTGCGGATCTTTCCTTGTACGTGATGACACCTGAATATGGCGCTTCATCTCAACTTGAGAAAATCGATATGATCGATTTTGCAGACCTCATTGCCATCAATAAGTTTGATCAAAGAGGTGGAATGGATGCGCTTCGCGATGTCCGTAAACAGTTTCAACGAAGCCATCAACTTTGGAATGAACCTCTCGAAAAAATGTCTGTTTATGGAACCATCGCTTCGCGATTCAACGAGAACGGTGTGATTGCACTTTATCATGCTCTCATCGATCAAATCGTTCGAAAGACAGGTGTTTCATGGAAGTCTTCCATAGAAATCATGCCGAACGTCCAGAAAAGCAAAGATATCATTCCACCAGAACGCGTTCGTTATCTAGCCGAAATTGTCGAAAAAAATAGGGAATATAAAGTCTACACACAAAAACAAAGCCTGATTGCTTCTCAGCTCTACCAGTTGCATGGAGTGGTCGACGCGCTCCAAGCACAAGGAAAAGACACACCAGAAGTGAAGAGATTATATTCGGAGCTGCAGCTTCAATTAGATAGAGAAAATAAAAATATTTTGGAAGTATGGGAGGAAAAGAAAAAGAAATATCAAGAAGAAGATTTCACTTATCTGGTAAGAAATAAAGAAATTAAGATTAAAAACTTTGTCGAATCGTTAAGTCATCTAAAAATCCCCAAGATAGCCCTCCCCAAATTTCATGATTGGGGAGATATTCTGGATTGGACACTGAACGAGAATGTGCCAGGAGAATTTCCTTATGCTGCGGGCGTTTATCCCTTCAAACGCACCGAAGAAGATCCTCTCCGTATGTTTGCTGGCGAAGGAAGTCCGGAACGCACCAACCAACGTTTCCATTATCTGAATGAAGGAATGTCCGCAACTCGTTTGAGTACGGCCTTTGATTCAGTCACTCTTTATGGAGAAGATCCCAACGATCGTCCGGATATTTACGGTAAAGTGGGTAATTCTGGCGTCAACATAGCTACCCTGGATGATATGAAAAAACTTTATTCAGGTTTTGATCTTTGCGATCCAGCTACTTCTGTTTCAATGACTATCAATGGTCCTGCGCCGATGCTTCTGGGATTCTTTATGAACGCCGCTATCGATCAACAATGCGAGAAATATATCCATAAACACAGGCTTAAAAATGCTATAGACAAAAAAATCCACGCCCTCTTTAAGAAAAAAAATATCAAACGGCCTGTTTATGATGGTTTGTTGCCGTCCGGAAATAACGGCTTCGGCCTGATGCTTCTGGGAATGACCGGAGATCAAGTTTTACCTCATGAAATTTATGAGAAGATCAAAACAGAAACCCTCACGAAAGTGCGCGGCACAGTGCAAGCAGATATTCTCAAAGAAGATCAGGCTCAAAATACGTGCATTTTTTCCATCGAATTCGCTTTACGAATGATGGGCGACATTCAGCAATATTTTATCGATCATCATATTCAAAATTTTTATTCTGTTTCCATTTCCGGTTATCATATTGCCGAAGCCGGAGCCAATCCCATCACTCAACTAGCTCTCACTCTCTCCAATGGCTTTACTTACGTGGAATATTATTTGAGTCGAGGAATGAAAATCGATGAATTTGCTCCCAATCTTTCGTTTTTTTTCAGCAATGGAATGGACGCAGAATATTCAGTGATCGGAAGAGTGGCCAGAAGAATCTGGGCTAAAGCCATCAAACACAAATATGGCGGAAATAGTCGATCACAAAAGTTGAAGTATCATATTCAAACATCCGGTCGTTCGCTCCATGCCCAAGAAATCGATTTTAATGACATTCGAACCACTCTTCAGGCATTGTACTCCATTTATGATCATTGTAATTCGCTCCACACCAATGCCTACGATGAAGCTATCACTACGCCTACTGAGGAATCGGTGCGACGAGCCGTAGCCATTCAGTTGATTATCAATCAAGAATTGGGTCTGGCAAAAAATGAGAATCCACTTCAGGGATCATTTGTAATCGAAGAACTTACCCATTTGGTGGAAGAAGCCGTGCTGCTTGAATTTCAAAGATTATCAGATCGAGGAGGAGTTTTGGGCGCCATGGAAACCATGTATCAACGTCATAAAATTCAGGAAGAATCTCTCTATTACGAAACTTTAAAGCACAACAGTCAATTGCCTATTGTCGGCGTCAATACCTTCCTCAATAAAAAGGGTTCACCCTTTTATATTCCGAAACAAGTGATCCGAGCATCCACCCAGGAGAAAGATCGTCAGATCAAATCTCTCCACCATTTTCATCGAAGAAACGCTCAAGATGTGGCGCCCAAACTGCGAGAGCTTCAGAATGCAATCAAACAAAACCAGAACGTTTTTGAGCAACTCATGGAAGTTTGTAAGGTAGCTTCATTAGGTCAGATTACCAAGGCAATTTATGAAATAGGCGGACAGTATCGTCGGAGTATGTAAGCATTATTATTCACCTTGATTCCATGAGTTCATTTTTATTGATTAACCAATACTATTGGCCTGATGAAGCCGCGACCGCTCAACTTTTAAGAGATTTGGCCGAAGACTTGGTATCCGCTGGCCATCAGGTAACCGTTCTCTGCGGGCGAGGACGTTATTCCTATAAAGAAAAGTTGATTTCTGGTTCATTGGAATATCACGGCGTAAAAATTCTAAGGATTCCATGTAGCGATTTTGGAAGAAATCGATGGAACGGAAGGGTCATGGATATTTTGTCCTTCATGATATCCGCATTTTTTCAAATGAAACAACTCCCTCATCATGATGCAGTCATTGCGATGACGAGCCCTCCTTTAGTAGGTTGGCTGGGAATCGTTTGCCATCGCAGAAATCGAATGCCGTTTGTTTTATGGGCTCAAGATATTTACCCAGAAATAGCAGAAAAACTGGGTATTTTAAGAAATCCAATTTTGTGTGATTGCTTTCGGAAGATCGCCCGCCGAATTTATTTTGGATCTCAACGGATTGTGGTTCCTGGAAAAGATATGCAAAAGAAGTTAGAATCCTACCCTGAAGCGAACGGTAAATTACGCACGATTTCCAATTGGGTGGATACACAGCGAATCCAGGCACAACATCCGTCTGAAAATAGTTTCCGAATTGAACAAGGATGGGAGAAGGAAAAAGTTTTAATGTATTCAGGAAATTTAGGAATGGCCCATGAAACGGACGCAATGCTTGCTCTTTTATCTTTGCTCCAAGATGAAGTCCCTTTATTACGATTTGTCCTCGTGGGAGACGGCCTTAGACATCAGACATTCCTAAAAAAACTTGAAGAGATAAAAATACGACGTGTTTCGTCGTTGCCTTTTCAATCAAGAGAAAAATTGGGGATGGTGTTGGGCGCTGCGGACGCTCATCTCGTTTCTCAGAGACCGGAAGCAGACGGCCTTTTGGTTCCCAGTAAATTCTACGGAGTGGTTGCCGCGGGACGACCTGTGATATGGATTGGCTCTCGCGCTTCTGAACTTGCGCGCACAATCACTGAATCACAACTGGGAACGATCATTGTTCCCGGACGAGTTTCAGAATCTATTCAGGCTGCTAAAAAAGTTTTGTTTATGATTCAGGATAAATGTGATACTGTTTCGCGCATCCGTGATTGGGCACAACGATATGCATCGCGAAGTATTTGCACAGATCAGTTTAGAAAACTCCTCGAGGAGGTGGTATGCTAGCTGATATCCCCCTCAAATGGATGGTGTTGAGTTGGGGATCTGGTTTATTGGTGACTGCAACTTTGACGCCTTTGGTTCGCTCATGGGCGATTCGCCATCAACTATTGGATCAAGCAGGCCAATTTCATACCACCCACACTGTTGCGATTCCGCGATTAGGAGGGCTCTCCTTAATTCTAGCTTTTATCGCTATTTTGATAGGCATTCTTTCCTTTGCTACTCATGAAAATTTTACCATGCCTGATGGAATAGGCACTCTTTGTTTCGGCTGTTTAGCCATATTCGCTATCGGATTTTTGGATGATTTAAATCCTCTTGGAGCTCGAGTTAAATTGGCGGCCCAAATTTTGGTTTCTTGGTTGGTTTATCTTGGAGGATTACGGATTGGACAATGGGAAAATCCGTTGACTCACACCATTTATACTTTAGGAGCTTGGGACGCGCCCTTAACGATTCTTTGGCTGGTGAGCATCACGAATTTGATTAATCTTGTGGACGGAGTG
The DNA here is from genome assembly GCA_964450905.1 of uncultured Verrucomicrobiota bacterium. Classification (GTDB taxonomy): domain Bacteria; phylum Verrucomicrobiota; class Verrucomicrobiia; order JABWAM01; family JABWAM01; genus CAYVFJ01. The sequence continues at coordinate 1,160 of CAYVFJ010000130.1, read as the reverse complement.
GATGGTCTGGCAGCTGGCGTGACCCTTTTTCTCATGATCCTTCTTTCCGTAGTCAGCATGATGGCTGGAAATTTCTTTCTTATGTTTATTTCGTTGGGGATGGCGGGCGCTTTGCTGGGGTTTCTTTTTTATAATTTTCCTCCCGCTAAAATTTTTATGGGCGATGGCGGCGCTTATTTTTTGGGGATGTTGATCGCAGAATTGGCCCTCGTTAATTCCAATAAAGGCGAAGTAGCAGCCGCGTTGATTGTGCCATTTCTTGCAATGGGACTGCCCATTATTGACGCGAGCTTCACCATTTTTCGAAGGGGCTTACTTGGATTGCCACTTTTTCGCGCAGACAGAAAACATATTCATCATCGATTAACGGCCATGGGTTTTTCTCGTCAACGAACCGTGCTCTTGTTGTATGTCGTTTGCACTTTTTTTGCCTTGCTGGCGCTGGCCTTCTTTGTCCGTCAGGGTCGTCTTTTACCCATTTTGTTTGGTGTTTTTATGATCGTGACAATCTTGTCCGCAAAAATATTTGGGTTTGTTCAAAGTTGGTACAAACTGGGTCGGTCGTTGACAGATTCTGTTCATCGACGAAAACATACCAAATACGCCTTACTGCTGAGCGACTTACTGATCATGGAATCCGAAAGAAGCACAAGTCTGGATGATCTCTGGAATCGTTTTGGTTTGATGCTGCAAAAACTCGATTTTTGCAAGGTCACGTGGACCTCTGGTTCTGAAGAAAAACAATGGAAATCAGAGTCCACTTCGAAAGAACAAGAAAGATTTGTTTGTCATGAATTAAAAGAAAAAAAATCGTCAAGCATCACCCTTTTTTGTAAATGGAACGTATGGGATGAGGATACATTCCATCTTCTTTCCGAATTAACTGCGGAAGCTTGGCTTAAAGCTTTAACAAAATGGAAGCGTTCCCACGGAATATCTTCTTGAAATGAACGCTTCTTTCCATTCTTCAGGATCTAAATGTAGGTTTTATGCTCAATGCCTTTTTTTTGCCAGCGGCCTTTTTTCTGTCTTATTATTTGGGGGAGTTGAAAAATGGGCAAGAGGAATCATCGCGATTCTCCTGGGAATCTCCTGCTTTTTGGAAGCCATGGTTGTTTCAAAAAATGACCCTCGTGTATCCAGAAAAATAGGTGTTCTTA
>CAYVFJ010000129.1:0-5401 GCA_964450905.1 uncultured Verrucomicrobiota bacterium | reverse complement strand
ATCATCTCTCTGCGTGAGACAAATCTGAGGTCCACTACAGATGGATTAGGCTTGGTAAAAACAGAAAGCTAATAGTTGACTTTTATCGTTCAACTTATAGGTTTATATCCATGACTTGTAGCTCGCGGCTTACGTGGGGGCATAGCTCAGTTGGTAGAGCGCGTCGTTCGCAATGACGAGGTCAGGGGTTCGAATCCCCTTGCCTCCACCAAGGTGTTCGCCAATTTATTTGTTTACGTCATGATCTATTGAGAATTCATGGTATTGTTTGGCTGCTGAAGAGTTTTACTGTTTCGATTGTTTTTGGATGAAGAGGGGGTCGCTATTTTAAGAAAAACGGCATGTTCTCCAACGATATGTTTTAGCTCATGCAAAAGGCGTTCATCGGCTTGGATATGAAATTCATCGGCTGTTCGGATATAAACAACCTCTCCACCCGCTTGTTCCATACACAATAAAACGGGCAATTTTCCGGGATAACGCTGGAGAAGGCCGTGGACTTGTTCCAGATGATTTTCATTGAAACGGTTATTTGGAATGTGAATGTGCAAGGCCGTGCTCAAACGACTTGCGGCCTCGTCCAGAGGATAAATTTCTGTCGCGATCATTTTTGGTTTATCCTCGCGTTTATCAACTCTACCGCACACGAGAACCGCTTTTTCTGGTCCTAGATATTTTTGTGATTTTTCGTAGGCATCCGCGTAGACCAAAACTTCGACCGCGCCATCTAAATCTTCCACTTCCAAAATAGCCCACGGCCGATTATCCTTTTTGCTGATTTTTTTTTGAAATGAAGCAACGATTCCACCGAGACGCGTGTTTGCCGAATCCTCCAATTCATTGAGGTGCGTTGTTGTTTTGAGTTCGAAAAGTTTAAGGATGGGCGCGTAATGGGTCAATGGATGACCTGAAACATAAAATCCCAAGAGTTCTTTTTCGAAGGCTAATAATTCATTTTGATGCCATTCCGCAATGGACGCTCCTATTTCTGTTTCTCCTTGGTGAACAGGCGAGTCTTCGCCGAACAAAGAGGTCTGTCCGCGAGCACGATCAGACTGATGACTTGCTCCCATGGACAAGGCTCGATCAATGAGTTCAAAATGATGATGCCGACTGAGTTTGGTAAAATCAAATGCCCCACATTTTACTAAACTTTCGAGCACACGTTTATTCACGAGACGCCCATCCAGACGTGAGCAAAAATCGAAAATACTTTTGTAGGAACCATTTTTCTTTCGTTCGGTAATGATCGATTCGACAGCTAAAGTCCCCACATTTTTAATGGCAGCCAGGCCGAAACGGATTTGACGGTTATCAACCACGGTGAAGAGCGGATCGGATTCGTTGACATCTGGTGGAAGAACTTCCATATCCATTTCGCGGCAATTATTGATATAATGCGTTGCTTTATCTTTATCATTAAGCTCGTTGGACAAAGCCGCGGCCATGAATTCCACGGTATAATTGGCTTTTAAAAAAGCGGTCTGATAGGTGATGATTCCGTAGGCTGCGGAATGAGATTTGTTGAATCCATAACCCGCGAATTTTTCAAGTAAATCAAAGATTTTTCCTGCCTTTTCTTTCGGAATTTTATTCTTTTCATGACAACCTTTAACAAATAATTCACGTTGAGCAGCCATTTCTTCGGCCTTTTTCTTGCCCATGGCTCGACGCAGAATATCCGCTCCTCCAAGTGAAAAACCAGCAAGCGCGCTCGCGGCTTGCATCACTTGTTCCTGATAAATCATCATTCCATAAGTTTCTTTGCAGATTTCTTCAAGAAGTGGATGATCATAGTGGATGGGGGTCTGACCATTTTTACGTCGGATGAATTCAGGAATCAGATCCATCGGACCAGGGCGGAAGAGGGCGATGAGGGCAAAAATATCTTCGATGCAAGTGATTCCGAAGCGTCTTGCTAAATCACGCATCCCTGGACTTTCCAGTTGGAAGATCGCGGTCGTATCCGCTCGATTTAAAAGTTCAAAAGTTTTTTTGTCTGCAAGATCGAAGTCATCAGGATTGAGATGAATGGCTCGGTGTTTTTTGATGAGATTGAGGCTGTCTTGGATCACGGTAAGAGTTTTAAGTCCTAAGAAATCCATCTTTAACAAATTGAGATCTCCCAAGGATTCCATGGAATATTGAGTGACAATCGCTTCGCTTTTATCGCGCGCGAGGGGCACGAAATGATCCAGAGGCTCTCCGCAAATCACGACTCCTGCGGCGTGGACGGAACTTTGACGACAAAGACCTTCCAGATTTTTTGCCACTTCGATAAGTTCGGTATACGCAGGACTGTTTTTTACCGCATTTTTTAAATCAGGACTTTCGTGGAGCGCTCTTTCGAGTGTCATTTTCAATTCGTTGGGCACCATTTTAGCCAAGCGATCGACTTCTCCATAAGGCAAACCCATGACACGACCCACATCTCGCACCACGGCTTTGGCGCCCATCGTGCCGAAGGTAATGATTTGAGCCACATTTTCGTTCCCATATTTTTTCCGCACATAATCAATGACTTCTGGGCGTCGATTATAACAAAAATCGATATCGATATCAGGCGGGCTAATTCGTTCTGGATTAAGAAAACGTTCAAAGAGAAGATGATGTCGAAGCGGATCGATATTGGTAATGCCCAAGACGTAGGCAACCAAACTGCCGGCCGCGGAACCACGTCCAGGCCCCACTGGGATGGACTGATTTTTGGCATAACGAATAAAATCCCAAACGATCAGGAAATAACTAAGAAACCCTGTTTTTTCCATCACGCGCAATTCCAAATGGATCCGATCGAGAATGATTTTTTGTTCTGAGGTATGAGATTTTGTATGAGGATCGAAATGAAAACATTTTTGGATGCCTTCCAAAACCAATTCTCGTAAATATTCTGCCCGAGTTTTTCCGTGCGGAGGTTCGTAAGCAGGATAACGATTCGTTTTAAAATCGATGAGAAGATTACAACGTTCAGCAATTTCTAAAGTGTTTTTGAGCGCTTCAGGAAATTCACCTAACGCTTCCTGCATTTCCTCGGGCGTTTTGTAATAAAACTCTGGTGAAGAATAACGTTTGCGACGTTCGTCGCTTAAAAGGGATGCTGTGCCAATGCAGATGAGAGCATCATGAGCATTTGCGTGCGATTTTTCGAGGTAATGAACATCGTTGCTCGCAATTAATTTTATGTGGTGCTGATGCGCGATGGAGGCAATTTCAGGATTCACCTTGCGTTGAGCATCGATTCCGTGATTTTGGATTTCGAGATAGAATCGATCGCCAAATAGATCTTTGCAAAATCGAACAAAATCCAAAGCTTTTTCGCGTTTGCCTTCGATAAGATTATAAGCAACTTCACCTTTAAGACAGGCTGAGGTAGCGATCAGTCCTTGATGATATTGGGCAAGGAGATCACGATCGATCCGTGGTTTATAGTAAAATCCACTGAGATGAGCTTCGGTCACGAGTTTCAGTAAATTGCGATAGCCCACATCATCTTGGGCTAAGAGCAGAAAATGATAGGCCGCGTCTCGAGCGCTTGAGGCATCTTTTTCTGTTCGTTTGCCAGGCGCCATATAAACTTCACACCCTAAAATAGGTTTGAGCCCGTGAGTCTCAGCTTCTTTATAAAACTCGATTGCTCCGAAAAGATTGCCATGATCTGTAAGCGCTACCGCAGGAGAGCCACATTCCTTGGCTTTTTTCATTAAGTCAGGAATGCGCACCGTAGAGTCCAGGAGGGAATATTCGGTGTGTTGATGGAGATGAACAAAAGGGGTGCGCATGAGAAAATTATTTTAACTTACAAGAAACAAGATTTCAGTTGATTCAAATCCCACTTGTCTTCACCACATTCGACGGCAATTTCATGGAAGGCATCAACTTCGGCTTTGGTAAAAAGAAGTCCCCCGTGTTTTGCGGTAGCCGCTGCTGCTTCGGCTTCAATTTGACCGGGAAGAAGACATTTTTCGTTTCCGTAACCTAAAATATCTTGAAGAACAGCCTTGACGTTTTCTTGTTGAGATCGACCTTTGGCAAAGGCGCCTGCGTTTAAAGCGTCTGGATGAATGGCTTGAAAGAAAAAGGACGTCGTATGTTTTTCATCATCATCAAGATGTTTTCCCCTTAATGTGGGGAGAGATCCACCCATCAACGCGCCTAAGAGTTCGTCGATGAGTCCGAGTCCATAACCTTTGTGATCGCCGAAAGGCAGTAATGCCACGGCTTTATGGGGATCGGTAGTGGGTTGGCCATTTGCATCAACCGCGGAACGGAGAGGAAGAGGTTTGTTTTCGCGCTTGAACTGTTGAACTCGGCCCATCGCAATCGTGGAGGTCGCCCAATCAATCACAATCGGATATCCAATCGCTTCGGTTGTGGGAAATCCCCAGGAATGTGGATTGGTGCCGAGGGTAGGTGTTTTACCTCCAAAAGGAACTACTTCGGCTAATGTTGCAGTGCAAGCGGTATAAGCAAGGTACCCCTTTTTTGCAGCGTCCATCACATAACCGCCACCCCATAAATAATGAAAACAATTGTCGACACTGACGATTCCTATGCCAAATTCATCGGCCAATTTCATACAGGTTTCCATTGCACGATAAGCCACAGATGGACCTAATTTACGTCCTGCATCCCAAATTTTAGCAGCTTTGAATCGACTTGGAATCTCACGAATTTGAGCTCCAGGAATGCATCCACCGGTGGCGCTCCCGAAAAGATGATCTAAATGAAGAGCTTTGATGGCGTTGTGCGTGCGAATTCCGTGAGTGGCCGCAGAAGCGCAGAAGCGCGCGGCATCTTTCGCTTCATCTGAAGCATAACCACGATGGCAATAAGCTTTTTCAACCAACTGGTTGTGAAGAGTTTCTGGGACAATGTAATAAGTTTCAGACATGATGATATAATTAAGAATGAGGAATTAAGAATGAGGAATTTAAAATTCTCAATTTCTCATTCTTGATTTTCTTATATTTCATGTTGTTTTTGATCTCCGACCCAATCGAAATGAAAGAATTTGCCTGCAGGTTGATCGATTCGTTCATAGGTATGCGCTCCGAAATAATCGCGTTGAGCTTGAAGCAAATTTGCCGGCAATCTTGCGTTGCGATAGCTATCAAAATAAGCAAGAGACGCGCTCATGGTTGGGATAGGAATGCCAGTGGACGCGGCTTGAGAAACAATGCTTCGCCAGTTTTGTTGGGTTCTTAGTAAAATATCTTTGAAATAAGGATCTAAAAGCAAATTAGGCAGTTGTGGATTACGATCAAAAGCTTCTTTGATTCTCTGAAGGAATCGCGCCCGAATGATGCATCCCCCACGCCAGATCATGGAAATCGTTCCTAAATTTAAATTCCATTCTTTTGCTTGAGATGCCGCGCGCATGAGAGCAAACCCCTGTGCGTAG
>CAYVFJ010000128.1:0-4200 GCA_964450905.1 uncultured Verrucomicrobiota bacterium | reverse complement strand
CGCGCGTTCGGGAGGAACGTCATTTTAGAACACTGAGTGATTTGATCGCTCAAATTTATACGGACTCAAAGATTGTTCTACAAACTGCTTACTCATAGGCGCAATTCGTGAATCGTGAAAAGTTGTGGCAATGATCCATGGAATGCTTATAATGAAATGATATGGCGAAAAATAAAAAAGGCGTTCCTACTCCTCCCACTCCTCCCAAAAGACCTAATCAAGATAAAGATTGGGGTGCGATCCTGCGGGTTGCTTTGGTTTGGGTTTTTATTCTTGGCATGATCCCGTTGGCTTCCCAACTTAATAAAGCTTACGAAGGGGAAGCAAAGAGATTTACCTATTCGGAGTTTTTAGATGCGGTAGAACAGGGACAGATTAAATCGGTGAATATTTTCACGAGCACCACGGGATCCGAATATGCGCAGGGAGAATATTCGATTTTCAAAGAAGATCCTTTAAAAGTAGCTAGGTATAAAGTGGATCTCAACTTGAGTTTTGACCGATCGCTTGCTGAGGAATTGAAGAAGAAAAATATTCCTGTGGATATCAAATCTCCTTCCAGTTTTTGGAATACCTTTGTTTTGGGATATCTTCCTTTTCTGATGGTTCCCCTTCTCTTATGGTTTTTATTTGCTCGTCAAATGAAATCGATGGGGCGAGGCGCTCTTTCGTTTGGCAAGAGTCGAGCGCGTTTGTTGAATCGCGACAAAAATAAAATTACTTTTAAGGATGTAGCTGGCGTTGAAGAAGCGAGGGATGAGGTTCAGGAGATCGTGGAGTTTCTTAAGGATCCTAAACGATTTCAAAAATTAGGAGGTCGCATTCCGAAGGGCGTGCTCATGATTGGCCCTCCAGGCACGGGCAAAACTTTGTTGGCAAAAGCGATTGCAGGGGAGGCCGATGTTCCATTTTTCTCGATCAGCGGATCTGATTTTGTGGAGATGTTTGTGGGGGTAGGCGCTTCCCGAGTTCGTGATATGTTTGAGCAAGGCAGAAAAAACGCTCCGTGCTTGATTTTTATTGACGAGATCGATGCAGTAGGCCGATCGCGTTTCAGCGGAATTGGAGGTGGTCATGATGAACGTGAACAAACCTTGAACGCGCTCCTGGTTGAAATGGACGGGTTTGACACGCAGGAAGGGATTATTTTGATTGCTGCCACAAATCGTCCAGATGTGTTGGATCCTGCTTTATTGCGGCCCGGCCGTTTTGATCGTCAGATTGTGATTGATTTGCCGGATATCAATGGTCGCGAACAAATTATCAAAGTGCATGTGAAGAAAGTGAAATTGGCTGAGGGAGTAGATTTGTCTGTGCTTGCCCGCGGGACACCTGGTTTTTCGGGAGCTGACTTGGCAAATCTTATTAATGAGGCAGCTCTTCTTGCAGCGCGTAACAACAAAAAAGCCATTGAAATGGTTGAACTCGAGGAAGCTCGCGATAAGGTTCGCTTTGGGCGTGAACGCCGAAGTCGTGTGATGGATGAAAAAGATAAGGAAATGACTGCCTACCATGAAGCAGGCCATGCCATTGTTTCAGTTTTACTTGAGCATACGGAACCTCTCCATAAAGTAACCATCATTCCGCGTGGTAATTCTTTGGGATCCACCATGCAATTGCCAGAAAAAGATCAGTATACTTATGGACGCAAAAAAGCTCTCGATCGAATCACGGTATGCATGGGAGGACGAATTGCTGAGGAAATGATTTCGAGTGATATTAACACGGGCGCGAGAGGAGATATTCAGACAGCCACTCATCTTGCCCGAAAAATGGTGTGTGAATGGGGAATGAGCGATAAGCTTGGATTTGTTGAGTATGGCGAAGGTGATGAACCTGTTTTTGTGGGGCGTGAGATGAGGCATACGCGTGATTTTAGCGAAGCCACGGCAGTTGCGATTGACCAAGAAGTGCGACGAATCATTGATGAATCTTATGATCGCGCAAAAAAGATTTTAATTGAAAACAAAGATAAATTGATTGTTTTAGCTAAAGCTCTCCTTGAGTACGAAACTCTGAATGGAGATCATGTCAGAGAGATTATTAAGCAGGGAAAATTATTGAATCCACCAGCACGACCGGTTCCACCGCCTGCTCCTCCTCTTCAACCAACAAAAGCGCCTGGTGATGTGGTGGTTGCGCCGCGTCCCTCACCGGCTCATGTTCTTCCGCCTTCAGGCGCTCTTCCTTCTCCTGCAGTTTGAAGAGCATGAATGAGTTTATCATGAATCCCTCCAAAGCTGCCGTTGGAAAAGATAATGGCCACATCATCTTTTTTGAGTTTAGTCACTGCTGTGGAAACAATTTCATCTACCGTAGGAAGATAATAAGCTTCCCTCCCTTTGGCACGGATATCGGAGAGAAGTTTTTCTGGGTTGAGACGGTTGTCAGGCGGTAATTGATCTAAACGAGCTACCTGACTGATAAAGATTCCGTCCGCAAGACTGAGCGCTTCAGAAAGTTCATTCTGAAAAATCGCTCGACGGGTGGTATTAGATCGAGGCTCAAAAAATATCCAAAGTCTATTTTTTGAATATTTATGACGGATCGCGATCAGGGTTTCCCGAATCGCGGTAGGATGATGCCCGAAATCGTCCATGATCGTAATTCCGTTCACCACAGCCCGTATCTCCTGACGCCGTTTAACGCCTTCAAAGCTAGTGAGCGCTTTTTGGATCGTGGCATCAGCAATTCCTATGTGACGCGCCACAGTAATCGCCATGCTTGCATTTCTCACATTGAATAAACCGTTCATGGGAATTTCAGAAAAGACATCATTCAGTGAAAATCGAGAGCTATTTTCTGAATATTTTATATTCGAAATATGAATTTCAGATGGAAGATCGCACCCCACAAAAATCGTTTTTGTAAAAGGTTTGCCAACCACTTCACGCACCACAGGATCATCTCCATTAGCCACAATCAGACCGTTGGATGGAATGATGTTCACAAGACGTTTAAACGTTAATTTGATCGCATCGAGGTTGTCATAGATATCGGCATGATCAAATTCAATATTGTTAATGATGACAACTTCTGGAAGGTAATGAAGAAATTTAGAGCGTTTATCGAAAAAGGAGGTGTCGTATTCATCGCCTTCAAGAACAACCCATTCTGAGGAATCTCGAAAACAAGCGCCGCGCCCAAGGTTTTTTGGAATGCCACCAATCATGTAACTCGGTTTTTTGTCGGCACATTCAAGAATCCAGGTTAATAAGGACGCGATAGTCGTTTTTCCGTGGGTACCGGTCACGACCAAATTACGTTTTCCTATCAAAAAATATTCTTTAAGAACTTCAGGTAAAGAAAGGTAATGCCACTTTTGATTAAGAACTTCTTCAAGTTCGGGATTTCCTCGTGAGATGGCATTGCCGACCACAATCAGGTCGGGTGGATGAGATAGATTTTTTGATGTGTAACCCGATTTCAGAGAAATGCCATTTTTTTCTAAAAAGGTGGACATCGGAGGATAGACATGAGCATCAGAACCAGAAACGAGGTAGCCGCGTTCCTTGAGGGCTACAGCCACATTGGCCATGGCCGCGCCGCAAATGCCAATAAAATGAATTTTAGATCCGGGAGAAATGATCATAAAAGTGTCAGAATTTTTCACGAAGTTTTCGGAGTTCACTGATTCCTTTAACATCTACTAACGAGGTTTCTTTTTCCAGCATATCCAGAAAGATTTGTTTACAATTTTCTGAAGGCCAACTCATATAACCATATTGTTGATCCAAATCGTTCATTCGTTCTCGATCAATACAGATATAACGAATGCCATCCGAAAACAATCGATCTGCTAGATCGTGGGGTGAAGTCGAAATTTCAGATTGATTCACAATCCATTTTTTATCAAAAGGGCCGCTTGTTCTAAGGCGATTTTTAAAAAAGGAGATTCCTTCAATTCCCACCAAAAGAACTTTTTCTTCGGGTCTAGAGTGTTGGGATAACCAAAGAGCAGTGCGATAAAGCGGATTTTGTCTGGAAAGATATTGATCCCAAGAAAGACGCCCCATAAAATAAGCGTAAGGATCGTTTTTCACGGAGATCGTCAACCATGTGATCCAAATATTGGATGATACCAGGACGGTAAAAATAATGATTATTCCGCGCCGTAAGACGGGGGATCTGACAGATGCCCAGCTTTCTCCGGTTGCCATGGCAAATGCAGGTATATCCGCGGCTAGGAAACGAGTGACT
>CAYVFJ010000127.1:0-3565 GCA_964450905.1 uncultured Verrucomicrobiota bacterium | reverse complement strand
TTCATCCACAATCACGGAACGATTACTCAGGGTGTGTGGACAAATGGGGGTGATCGTATAAACACTCCCGCCCGGGGCAAGGATAGGACCTCCAGCCGAAAGAGAATAAGCCGTTGATCCTGTGGCCGTGCTGAAAATAACTCCATCGCAGACATAGGAATTTAAGAGTTCGCCGTCCACCCATAACTCCAATTCGACGACACGCGAGATGGCTCCTCTAGAAATCACCGCGTCGTTGAGTGCAACCAGTTTTTTTTGAGTTTCTCGGCCTTTTTGAATGGATACTTCGAGAGTAGAATGAAGGACGATTTTTCCACGACCTTTCAAGACTAAAGGAAGGACTTTTCCCAATTGATGAGGCGCCACGGCCGCAAGAAATCCTAGAGTGCCCAAATGAACGGAGAGCATAGGAACTTCGCGGGGATAAATTTCTCGAGCTGCGCGCAGGACTGTGCCGTCTCCGCCCAGCAAGATCAACAATCGACATTGTTTTCCCATTTCCTGGAGGGTTGTTCCATGAGAATAACCGAGGTTTTCCGCGAGACCCTGTTCGAGGAGAGGCTGTTCCTTCAAACGCGCCAACTGTCGCAATAAAGATTGAGCGACCTTTGGCACCTGAGGTTTCTCCATGTTGGCAGCAATTCCAATAGGTTTCATGGCATTGAATTTTAAAGATCCCGCTGGGTTTGGAATATCTTAAGTCAGTTTTTAATTCGAAACCATGATAGAAACTCTTTGTTTCCCGCGGGACCCTGAATAGGACTTTCCATAACATCTTGCCACACTAGATTCAATGATTTCTCAGAAAAAATACGCACTTTTTCTATGACTTGTTGATGAATCAGAGGATCTCGCACCACTCCACCGGTTCCCACTTGTTCTCGGCCTGCTTCAAATTGAGGTTTAATGAGGATAATAAAATCAGCTTTAACTTGGGCGCATCGTAAGACCGCGGGGAGCACTTTGCAAACAGAAATGAAAGAAACGTCCATGGTGACAATATCCACCAGTTCATCCAACATCAACGGATCGAGATAACGCGCGTTAGTGCGATCGAGAATATGAACACGCGGATCTTGACGTAATTTCCAGGCTATTTGATTTTCGCCTACGTCCACCGCAAAGACTTTTCGCGCGTCTCGTTGAAGCAGACAATCCGTGAATCCGCCTGTGGACGCTCCCACATCTAAGCACGCTTTATTTTTGCAGGAAATTCCAAATCGTTCTAAGGCCGCATCTAATTTTAATCCGCCTCGACCCACAAATTTTTCTTTTTCGATGAGCTGAATCAAATCATGAAGCTGCACCTTTTGGCTGGCTTTGGAAATAATCGCGCCGTTCAAACGGACTAATCCAGCCATGATCAATCGCTGAGCCTTTTCACGGGATTCCGTTAATTCACGTTCCACAAGAGCCACATCCAGTCTTTTTTTATCCATTTTTCTCATGATCGTTTTGATCTATCCAACAAAAAATACTTGACTCGTCAATTAATATCTGTACGACTTTCTGAGTGTTCCAAGCAACTCTTGAGTCTATCCCTTCCTACCTAACTGAAAAATCATTGGTTACCGCCGATGAGAAGATCACTGTAACAAAGTTAAAAAGCGGTGATTTAGGCACGTTATTTAATGTGGTGAGTTCAGATAAGCGATGGATTTTTAAACAGATATCATCCAAGCTTGATGGAGACAAAAAAATATCCGCGGCGGAACTTCTTAAACGCGAGGCCGATTGTTTGGTTTATCTTTCTGATATTCTTCATTCGAGATCTGCGCCCCAACTGGTGCATAGCGATCCCGATAACCATATCTGTTTGATGACTGGAATTCCAGAGAATACTCTGAGTTGGGATCACAACCTGGTCCATCGTCAAGTAGACGCAGATATTGCGGCGGACGTGGGTTCATTATTGGGAAGTATTCATCGGTTGAGTTACGGAGATGAAAAGGCTTCTCAGCAATTAGGTGATAAAAGACTTTTTAGCGAATGTCGTTTAGATCCGATTTATATTCCAATCACGGAGAAATATCCTAGATTTGCGGATCAGATTGGATCTCATGCAACCGCGTTAGTGACAAGCAGCATCTGTTTTGTTCACGGAAATTATATTCCAGAAAATGTTCTCATCACCCAGGGACGACTTTTGATCACTGATTTTGAGATGGGCCACTTTGGGCATCCTTCTTTTGATGTATGCACCATGCTTGCTCATTTAACTCTTAAAATCATCCAGTCCTGGGCTTCAAAAGAGGATTATCTTCCTTTGCTAGGCAGTTTTTGGAATGCCTACGTTCGTGCTGCAAGTTTTGAATCGGAATCCTGGCATGAAAGATCTTTCCTCCCTCATTTAGGTTGTGCTTTACTAGGTTTTTTAGAAGACCAAACGTCTTCAGCCAAGGTGACTGCTAAAAACGACAGGGCTCGTTTGCTTGCCCTAGCATCCTCATTGATCACACGCGAAATTCCGTCCATGCGTGTTTATCTGGATATTATGTCACGCGCTCTTTGACGCTTCTTTATGGGAAGAAGTTGTTTTCAATGATTTAAACGAGAGTTGCTTTGCTGCAGAGAGCAAAGTTTCTGCTTGGAACCAATGGTCGATATCACGGCCATGTGGATATCCTTCTTTTTCCCAGATGAGATAGGCATAAAGCGCAATTTCCTGACGACGAAGTTTCGGGTCCTGAGAAGTAGCCATATTAAAATCCTCTGACTGAGGGGATCATAAATCGCATTTTTATTCAAGTTCTTTTTTAAGAAAAAAACGCGGTTGTCTTGACATGGGTCTTGATCAAACGATAGCTTCCTATGGGTGCTTCAGTGAAACGCGCCGTTAGCTCAATTGGCAGAGCAAGTGACTCTTAATCACTAGGTTGTTGGTTCGATTCCAACACGGCGCATTCATCCTTATCAAGGTTATGGCGCAAACTTCTGCAGACGAGCCAATAACTATTTGCTTAAGGTCAAAGATTTTGTTTATATGACTTGAAAGTCTCAGAATTCAAAAAGTATCTATGAAAATATACATGGGTTGTTTCTTTAAATGATGACAGAAAAACCTAGTTATTTTACTCGTACGGATTGGTTCGGCTTCTGGATGACAACTCTGATCGCGTTTGGAGTTTATCTTTACACTTTAGCTCCTGATGTGACGTTGGAAGATTCCGGTGAGTTTCTTACGGCGGCTTATCATTGGGGTGTTCCGCACGCGCCGGGTTATCCGATATGGACTATCTCGGCCAATCTATTTGAGTTGCTCCCTTTTGGAAACGCGGCCTGGAAAGTGAATATGATGTCTGCCTTTTATGGAGCTTGGGCTGCAGGATTACTTTCTCTGATCACATCCAAGCTGGCCATTCGACTTTGGAACACAGAACAGTTAAAGGACTTTTCTGTTCCTGGAGTTTCGCGTGAGGCTTTAGTTTTGATGGGAGGGATTGTGGCTGGGTTGGTCTTCGCATTTATCGATACGATGTGGTCGCAAGCGGTGATCACGGAAGTTTATACAGTCAACAGTTTCTTTTTTACGCTTTTATCGCTTCTTGTTTTGCGTCGGTTTGAC
>CAYVFJ010000126.1:0-2635 GCA_964450905.1 uncultured Verrucomicrobiota bacterium | reverse complement strand
GTTAACGGATCTGTTTCATCATAAATCATGGAATTAAACTGCTTTCCACGGCGTGTGCTCACTTCGAATTCTCCATCCTTTCTCGATAAAGAAGGGAGGGGCACTGAATAAAAATGCGCTTTACCATCGGAGGTAGGGAATTTCCAGCCTGCACAAAGATGAGGTCCGCCATATTGAAAAGCGTCCCCTGATTGTTTAAGATGCTGGACGCCCTCATAAAACGGAACCACACGCGCAATTTCTTCGCGCATTTTCCAGCCTGTTTCGCAGCTCAACAAATGAGATCGTTCAGGATAGGCGGCTGCAGCTATTTCACGCAAAATTTTCCATTCCGCTTTGGCTTCACCCACTTGACGAGGAATTTCTGGGCTAAAGATGATTCGCCGTTCCGTGGTTGTTTCTGTTCCTCCGTCCTCTTGTTCATAACGTGTTTTCGCAGGAAGAAGAATGACTTCTTCTTGAGCTTCGATGAACATTTGATCGGTGAGAATAATATCTTGATGGATTCTGACAGATACGTTGGCCAACGCTTTTCGCACATAATCTGGTTCGGGTAAATTGCGTAAAAAGTTGCCGCCCAGACAATAAAGCAAATCCAAATCTCGACGTGCACAAGCTTCCACCATTTCTGGCGCGGTTAATCCAATCCACTCAGGAATATCGAATCCGTATTGAGAAGATAATTGTTGAGCATTTTCATGGGTAATAGGCTTTCCTCCGGGAAATGCGGTGGCGTAAGCCCCCATTTCTGCTCCCCCTTGAACGGATGAATGACCGCGAATAGGCATCAGACCGCATCGATCGCGTCCCACAAATCCTTTGGTTAAACCAAGATTAACGATCATCTGAACCGCGTCACCACCAAAAGCATGTTGAGTAATTCCCATACTCCAAACTAATACCGCAGTTTTAGCGTGATGAATGAGTTCAGCAAATTCGGTCATGCTTGTTTGATGAAGACCAGCTTGAGCTTCTAAAATTTTCCAATCCAGAAATTCAACTTGTTTTTTGAGCTCAGAAAATCCGACCGTATGCTGTTCCACAAAAGATGGATCATACCAGCCGTTGGCGATCATGATTTTTAAAACTCCGTAGATGAATGCGATATCTCCTCCTTGTGATACTGGAAACCAGTAGTCCATAATATCTGTGCCGAACAATGCGCTGCCTGGAGAAGAAGGAACCCAATATCGTTCCATGCCTGGTTCGCGATAAGGATTGACCATCACCACTTTAGTGCCCAATTTTTTTGCTTCATGAAGATATTTGGTTGTCACGGGTTGATCGTTGGCAGGATTTGCTCCAAAGAAGATGATCAAATCACTGCCGTACCAATCTTTGTAACTGCAGGTGGTTGCAGCCACGCCGACACTTCGTTTCATCGCTGCGGTAGATGGCGAATGACAAATTCGCGCTGCGTTATCGACATGGTTTGTGCCAAGGAAACGGGCGACTTTTTGCGCCATATAATAAACTTCATTGGTAACTCCACGTGAAGTAATAAAAAAGGCTAATTTTTTAGGATCCATTCTGCGGATACGTTTTGCAATTCGTTGATAGGCTTCTTCCCACGAAATTCGATGAAACCCGGGCGCAGATTTTTCACGAAGCATGGGGTAGGGGAGACGACCGAGTTCACGAAGTTCGTCATTACGTAATTTAGTGAGTTCCGAGATATTTTTCAGACGACGAATATCAAGCTCTGGCATGGTATTGAGACGGAGTAAATTCAATCGAGTCATGCAGAGATGAATCCCGTCGATCGTCCAATCATGAAATCCAGCAACACCCAGCGCACAACCATCACAAACACCGCGGCTTAAAACTTTCCATGCATAAGGCAGGTTATCACGGTTTTTCCAGGCAATCCCCAGCATATCCCGGAAATGATGGGGTTTTACCTGACCCAATCCGAATGGAACGATGGATTTAAGTTTGTCCGTCCAATTTTTCTGGATTTGATGAATGGGAGGCATATTTTTTCCATTTAAACTCTAAATTTCTCATAGAGTTTTCGCAGGTTCCAGACAAAACTGCAAACAATCCAGAGATTCATCTGTACCTATTATATAATTTCCGTTCGTTAATTTAATAATGGTTGACATACAGAAATCTTCTATAGTTTTAGTCAAAGATATCTATAATTCAGCTTAGACATTGATATCCAAAATCTTTTCGATTTTAAAATTGATGAGATGTGCCGATGTCCAGAAAGATTAGATCATTCATTTGCAGCAATCGTTTGTTTCAAAAGAATATCGCTCAGCAAAATCTTAAATCGCATTTGCATTTCATTCTCGCGAGTTTTGATAAATCCTCGCTCAGCTTGATCAAGTTCGGAGAGAAGACCCGATCTGGCAATGTATCGTTCTTTTGCAAGTTTGAGAGCCAGAGTGGCATCCTGCACTTGAGATTCGATGATGGGTTGACTTTTTAAAAACTCGTCGAAATCCAGGACTAATTTTTGGATCTGCAGTCGCAAAGCATTTTCAAATTGTAATTTTTCTTGTTCTCCTTTTTTGCTCCTGAGTTTAGCCTGAGTCTGGCGACTCGGCGTTTTTAAACCATCGAAGAGAGGCCATTTAAAGACAGATATTCAAGATCGCCAACCTTGAGATTACCTGTTGGGATCAAG
>CAYVFJ010000125.1:0-3156 GCA_964450905.1 uncultured Verrucomicrobiota bacterium | reverse complement strand
CTCGATGATGCCAAAATCAACAGTTAAAGATTATGAAACCATTTTAGCTCGTTTACGTCATCTCCCCGCTCTCATAGATCAAAATCTTTATTGGCTTCGGGAAGGAATAAAACTCGGGGTCACACCGCCTCAGGTCATTCTGCGGAATGTGCCAGAACAAATCAAAAGCATGCTGCCTGATGATCCGCTTCAAAGTCCTCTCCTGAAAGCTTTTTCTCAGTTTCCTGAATCCATCGAAGAAAAAGATCGGGTCCGTTTAAAAAATGAAGTGCAAGACATTTTCAAACATCAAATCAAACCTGCCTTCCAAAAATTAAGCGATGATCTTGTCCAAGACTATATTCCCCACGCGCGCGTCACCGTTGGTCTTAAAGATCTCAACAAAGAATATTATTCTTATTTAACAAAATTTTATACGACCACAGATCTGAGTCCAAAAGAAATTCATCAAATAGGTTTAAACGAAGTAAAACGTATTCGCAACGAGATGGATCAGGTGATCAAAAAAACAAAATTTCAAGGAAGCTATCAAGAATTTTGTAATTTTCTAAACACGGACAAACAGTTTACTTTTAAAGATACTTTAAGCCTTTTACGAGCTTACCGCGAAACCTCTAAACGCGTGGATCCAGAACTTCCTAAACTCTTCAAAAAACTTCCGCGCCTTCCCTACGGAGTGGTTCCCGTACCGTCTCACGAAGAAAAATCTCAAACCTTTGCTTATTACCGTCGTGGTTCCTTTGAAAATGGTCAGCCCGGATATTTTTTTATTAATACCTACGATTTGCCATCAAGAAAAACGTGGGACGTTGAAGTTCTCACGCTTCACGAAGCTGTTCCCGGACATCATCTGCAATTTTCTTTAGCTCAAGAAATGGAACATGTGCCGGTGCTACGTAAATACATGAATTTCACTGCTTACACTGAGGGATGGGGCCTTTATTGTGAAAGTCTCGGTGAAAGCTTAGGTTTTTATCAGGATCCCTATTCTAAATTTGGCCAACTCACTTACGAAATGCTCCGGGCCGTTCGACTGGTTGTGGATACGGGCATTCACGCTTTTGATTGGGATCGACAAAAAGCGATTCATTATTTTAAAGAAAACTTAGCCAAAACCGATCATGTGATTGAAGTGGAGGTGGATCGATATATCGCTCAGCCTGGTCAAGCTCTTGCTTATAAAATGGGTGAATTAAAAATGAAAGAGCTGCACGCTTATGCCGCTCAGGAATTAGGAAATACTTTTGATCTACGCGCCTTTCATGATGAAATTTTAGCCTACGGCTCTTTGCCCCTAGACATTCTTGAAGTTCAAATCAAAGAGTGGATTGCTAAGCAGAAGACGAGAAAGTGAAGTGAAAGAATTCACTGATCATCTTCAATCATTCGAGCGAATTTTTCGAAGAGATGATTTGCGTCGTGTGGACCGGGAGAAGCTTCCGGATGATATTGAACACAAAAGATAGGAAGTTCACGATGACGGAATCCTTCGCAAGTTTGATCATTGAGATTGATCTGCGTCTGTTCCACTTCACGAGGCAAAGATTTTGCATCTACCGCGAATCCATGATTCTGTGAAGTGATCGAGATTTTTCCTGATTGAAGATCCTTGACGGGTTGGTTGCCACCACGATGGCCGAACTTTAATTTAAAGGTCTTTCCACCCAAAGCTAATCCTAAAATCTGATGACCCAGGCAAATTCCAAAAATAGGTTTTTTGCCAATGAGCGACTCCACTATTTTTGAAGCATAAACAGGCGCGGAGGGATCACCTGGACCGTTGGAAAGAAAAATTCCGTCTGGATTTAATTTCAACACTTCTTCTGCGGGAGTTGCCGCGGGAACCACCTTCACTTTAAATCCATTTTGACGAAGTCGACGCAAAATATTTCGTTTGATCCCAAAATCATAAGCAACGATGTGATAACGAACGGGAGGAAGACTCCAATAATAAGCTTCAGCTCCTTTGCCGGTATCTTCTCCATCCGAGCGAGGCGCTCCACCTACCGCGTTATGGGTGCCAGGAATTCTCCATCGACGGCTTAATAACTCTTCCGAATCCCAATCATAAGGCGCTGAACAAGAGACTTCCTTGACATAATCCACGCCCATGAGCCCATGCCAGCGTCGCGCTTTTTCCACAGCCTCGGTGTCGCTCATGGATTCTGTGGTAAGAATTCCTTTCATCGCGCCACGACTACGAAGATGTTTCGTTAAAGCACGAGTATCCATTCCTTGAATCCCAGGGATTTTATTTTGATGTAAATATTCAGCCAACGACATTTCTGAGCGCCAACTGGAAGTGATCGGTGACAATTCTCTTACCACAAATCCGGAAACTTGCGGTCGACTGCTTTCCACATCCAACGCGTTGATGCCATAATTACCAATCAATGGATAGGTCATCGTCACAATTTGACCATGATAAGAGGGGTCTGTCAGAATTTCTTGATAGCCTGTCATCGAGGTATTGAAACAAACCTCTCCCAGGGCCGTTCCGGTGGCACCGAAGTTTTGTCCCCGAAAAACACTTCCATCTTCCAATGCAAGCAACGCTGTCATAGATGGTAGAATAAACTGTAGAAAATAATAAAAGTAAAGCCTCCTCTATCGGCTACCCACCATGCGCCCTTACCGGTTTGCATAGAAAGGCAATCTCTGATAGATCTGGGATTTTCCTGCTTTTCCCATGGCTGCCACTTCTATCCTTCCTCATAAAATCTCCACTTTGATTTATGCTTTTAATCAAAAGGATGATCTCCTGATGCTCCGACGAAATCGTCCTCCCAATCAAAATCTTTGGAGCCCTTTTGGTGGAAAACTTCACGTGACAGAAGGCGAATCCCCTCATCAGTGCGCGGCAAGGGAAACGAAAGAAGAAATCGGTTTAAAATTTGAACCACAAGATTTTCATCTAACTGGCATGGTTTCCGAACATGCCTACGAGGGGAAAATTCATTGGCTCATGTTTATGTTTGAACTAAAACCGCGTCTTCTATCTCTCCCATCTCAACATTCTGAGGGTATCTTTGAATTCGCGCCCATTGCCGAAATCGCTCAACGCTCTATTCCTCAGACAGATCGAGAAGTTTTATGGCCATCTTTTCAAAAATATCGCGGCAAATTTTTTGCTGTCACGATTCAATGTCATCCCAA
>CAYVFJ010000124.1:0-6214 GCA_964450905.1 uncultured Verrucomicrobiota bacterium | reverse complement strand
CTATTTTTTGGAATACGAACCATGCCATGTTGAACAATCCATGGCATCACTCGTATGGATTGCGAAAAACCGCCACCTGCGGGTTCAAAGCCAGCTGTCGTTCCTGTGCGTTTATAAACCGGACATTGAGCATAGTCCATTCGCTGACAATAAAAACACTTGCCACATGGGATATGATGAAAAACCGCTACTCGATCTCCCACTTGCCAGTTTTTAACACCACGTCCGAGCGCTTGGATTGTTCCAGCCATTTCATGACCATAAACTCGGGGTGGAGAGAGGAGGTTGTATTCTACTTTTTTTAAGTCGGTAGCACAAACGCCGCAGGTATCGATTTGGACAAGCGCTTCACCTGGTTTGAGAGATGGAATAGGAATCGATTCCAGACAAACCCGACTTTTTCCTCGATAAACAGCAGCTAACATTGGAGAGTTAGATTCTCAGATTTTTAACAGAATGAACAGGATTTAAGAAAGATAAATGATTTGAGCTTGTGCGAGTTGTGGAACAAGCGATATAAGAACGCAGTGTTTCCAAGTTTTACGGCAGTAAAAAAATGGGTCATCCCAATCTGTCTTTATTTAGGGTTGGTAACTGCTATCTTTTTTTTAAACAACAATCTCTGTGCTGAGCCTGTTCCTTATCTTGGATGGTTTCATTGGCGCGGGCCTCAACAAAATGGTTCCTCGATAGAAATGGGTTTACCTGATCGGATAGCTCTTAAAAATGGAAATTTACTTTGGACAGCAGATTTTCCAGGCCAATCGTCTGCGGTGATTCGCGATGAGAAATTATACATTATGGGATATCAAGGTGAGGGAGCCGATTTGCAAGAGGGAGTTGCCTGTTTTGACGCAGAAACAGGCAAAAGATTGTGGTCCCATTTATTTAATGATTTTTTAAGTGATACCATTTATTTGCGTTATGCCACGTCGAGTCCAACGATTGATTTCAAAACTGGAAATGTTTACATACAAGGAACTCAGGGGATTCTTGCTTGCTTTACGTCTGAAGGTAAATTGCTTTGGCAACATTCATTGATGGAAACCTACGGACGATTGACGTTTCCTAATAGTCGAACGGCTTCTCCTTCCATAGATGGCGATCTCGTGATTACTCGTGGAATTACTTCTAACTGGGGTGTGCAAGGACCTGCAGCGGATCGTTTTTATGCTTTCGATAAGATAACGGGTGAAGCTGTTTGGACTTCAAGCCCAGGGGATCGACCCAAAGATAATTCCTTTTCAAGTCCCGTTTTTTCCTGGCTCAATGGCAAAAGAGTTTTTTACACAGGTGTGGGCGATGGCAGTGTGGCATGTATCAACGCGCGCACAGGAGATTCTCTTTGGCGTATTCCGATTTCTAAATTAGGAATCAATGCGTCCGTATTGCTGTATGAAGGAAGTGGACATGAGAAAGATAAACTCATCTCGATTCATGGAGGTGAAAATCTAGATACAGCCGAAGTCGGTAGAATGGCGGCCTTTGAAATTTCCTCGGTCAATTCAACCAATCGTTTTACAGCTCCGGTTGTATTGGAAACTAAAAATGTAGAAATTTGGCGTAATGATTTATCTGCCTTTACGAGTTCACCGACATTGGCTGGAAACCGAATCTATCAAGTCACTGATACCGGCGATTTAGCTTCCATAGACGTCCAGTCTGGAAAAATACTTTGGAAACAAAAATTGGGAATTGAACAACGCAACGCCTCGGTCGTTTATGCGGATGATAAACTTTATATAGCCATTCTTAATGATCCTGATGAAAAAGAAATAGGCGGTTCAGAAACAGGATCTAAAGGCGGATTTTATATCATTAAACCCGGTGAAAATGGATGTGAAATTCTTAGTCATATAGCTCTCGAAGGACGTTGTTTTGGCACGCCGACTGTGTTCCATGGTAAAGTTTATGTTCAAACCGAAAAGAAACTTTATTGTTTTGGAAATAAAGAAAAGAGCGATCGGATTTCGTCTTACTCGGTAGAACCCAACTGGCCTTCCGTAGGATTAAAATCTCAATTACAAATTATTCCGTCAGAAGTTTTATTGCAACCGGGCGAAAAAAAATCATTCCGAATTCAAGTGCTTGATGTCAATGGTTTTGTGGTAGAAGAAGTCAAAAATCCTAAACTTGTGAAATGGTCATCTTATATTCCGTCTACAGCAAAAGTAAAAGCTACGATGAAAGCTGAATTTAATAATCAAGGAGAACTTGTGGCTTCAGCCGAGTCTGTTCCGTCTGCGGGCGCCTTTGAAGCAACTATGGGAGATTTAAAAGGATATATTCGTGGACGTATTTTGCCTAATTTACCTATCCAAGAAGATTTTGAATCATTTGCGATATCAGAAAAACATGAAACAGAAAAAGGGATGATGTTTGCTTATCCGCCTTTGCCTTGGATTGGCGCACGTTTCAAATTTGAAGTTCGCGAGCGCGAAGGCAATCGAGTATTGGCTAAGACCATTGATAATAAACTTTTTCAGCGTGCCTTTGTTTTTATCGGCCATCCTGATATGAAAAATTATACTGTAGAGGTCGATGTCTTAAGCGACGGCAATAAACGAAAAATGTCGGAAGTAGGGGTGATCAATCAGCGATATTGCATTGTTTTGAAAGGAAATGCACAAGAACTTGAGGTGAACTCAAATCTTGAGAGATTAAGAGTAAGCGTTCCATTCAAATGGTTGCCAAATCAATGGTATCATTTGAAGACGCGAGTAGATTTATCTTCCGATGAAAATGGAATCGTGCGAGCTAGGGTATGGAAAAAAGGGGAAGAAGAACCGAAAATGTGGACTATCGAAGTTCCTCATCCACATGCGCATCAGAATGGTTCACCTGGTCTTTTCGGGTTTTCACCTCAGGAAATGCGAGTCTATATGGACAATATTCGTGTAACGAAAAATGAGTAAAGCTGGCTCCACGGGTAGGATTCGAACCTAAAGGTTATGGATAATTTTCATCTTCTCCACGAACTCCGCAACTCTGCGTGAGATCTTTCTGCAGTCCATCTTAAAAATACTTCTTTGCGGTTCCTAGAAAATGTAGACTAGCAAAAGAGGATGGTTTCTTGTACGATCATCGCTTCATGAGTGCTACAGAGAAAAAGTTTGAGCAAATTGGGAGTCTTACGGCGTTGGTTCTTCTGGTGACAGGTTGTTATGTGGTTCTCAAACCATTTATGGTGGCAGTGGCCTGGGCGATTATTGTCTGTTTTTGCACCTGGCCAATTTACAGTTTATTAGAGCGCCTTCTGGGAGGGCGACGAAATTCAGCGGCTTCTTTGATGTCTTTTTTAATTTTTGCAGTGATCATTGTGCCTCTCGTTCTTCTTGGTTTTTATTTGGCAGATGATATCGGTAGCGCCATCAACGCAGTCCGTCATGTTTTAACGGAAGGACGTCCTCCCCCTCCCTCGTGGTTACTCGGCATTCCATTGGTTGGAAATTGGTTTACGGAGATGTGGTTGCAACTTCCTCAAGATGGAGGAACCTTATTAACCCTCCTTAAAGATTTTTTGATTACGTCCAAAGGTTGGTTGGTCGCGCGCGGCTCAAATTTTGGTCATGGATTGGCCCAATTATTTTTAAGTGTTTTTGTTTCTTTTTTTATTTATCGAGACGGCGCTTATCTTGTGAAAAAACTTTCAGCAGGAATGGATCGTTTAGTGGGAGGTCAAACTCAGCATTTACTGCGGGTCATTGGCGGAACGATTAAGGGGGTTGTCTATGGGGTTTTAGGGACCGCGTTGGCGCAAGGATTTTTGGCTGGATTAGGATTTTGGATGGCTGGGGTTCATGTTCCTTTTATTTTAGGATTGCTTACTTTTTTCTTTTCCATGGTTCCGATGGGGCCTCCTTTGATATGGGTTCCTGCGGCAATATGGCTTTTTTATCAGGAATCGACTTTATGGGGTGTTGCTTTGGCTTTATGGGGGTTTTTTGTGATTAGTGGTGTGGATAATGTCTTAAAACCTTACTTGATTAGCCGAGGTAGCAGGATGCCATTTATTCTTGTTTTTTTGGGGGTATTGGGTGGAATCTTGTGGTTTGGAGTGATCGGAGTTTTTTTGGGGCCCACTTTGCTTGCGGTCGGTTATACTCTTGTCAAAGAGTGGATTGAAAAGTCCGCTGTGAAAAATGCGTAAGGCTGTTCATTTTATCATTTGGCTTTCGATTTCATGTCTCGGCGCGGCTGCTTACTGGATGATCGCTCTGCGTCGCAACGAACCTATCAATGCGGTATGGATTTTAACGGCTGCTCTATGCACATACTCCATCGGATATCGATTTTATTCCAAGTGGATGGCGACCAAACTTCTCGTTTTGGATGATCGCCGGGCGACCCCTTGTGAGGTTCATGAAGATGGCCGTGATTTTGTAAAAACAAATCAATGGATTGTTTTCGGTCATCATTTTGCCGCGATTAGTGGGCCTGGCCCTCTCGTGGGACCGGTGCTTGCAGCTCAATTTGGATTTTTACCGGGAACTCTTTGGATTTTGATCGGCGTGGTGCTTGGAGGCGCGGTTCAAGATTTTATGATTCTTTTTTGTTCGATTCGACGAGATGGAAAATCATTAGGAGAAATGGTTAAGGAAGAGATTCATTCAACAGCAGGAGTGATTGCCTTGATCGCGATCTTGTCGATCATGATTATTCTGATTGCTGTGTTGGCATTGATTGTGGTGAAAGCGCTTGCGGAAAGCGCGTGGGGAGTGTTTACCGTGGGCACGACCATTCCGATTGCCTTGTTGATGGGATGTTATTTGCGTTTTTGGCGTCCCGGTCGAGTGTTTGAAGTGACAACCATCGGTGTTTCTTTATTGTTGCTTGCTGTTTGGGGAGGTCAATTTTTTCATGAAAATCCTGCATTAGGAAAATACCTTACTTTTAGCAGTTCCACATTAGCTTGGGCGCTTATGATTTATGGACTAGCCGCTTCTATTTTACCGGTATGGTTGCTTTTAGCGCCTCGAGATTATTTAAGCACCTTTATGAAGTTGGGAACCATTGGAGCATTGGCCATCGGAATTTTTTTGGTTCTTCCTACTTTGCGTATGCCGGCTCTTTCTCGATTTGTGGATGGAACGGGACCGATTGTGACCGGTTCTATTTTTCCATTCTGTTTTATTACCATCGCTTGCGGCGCCATCAGTGGTTTTCATGCTTTGATAGCTTCTGGGACAACCCCAAAAATGATTACTCGCGAATTTCACGCGCGAGCGGTGGGGTATGGAAGTATGTTGTTGGAATCAGGTGTAGCCATTATGGCGATGATTGCCGCTTGCACTTTGGAGCCTGGCGTCTATTTTGCCATCAACAGTCCAGCAACCATCGTTGGAAATACGCCTGAAGCAGTGGTTGCTATCGTGACAAATTGGGGATTTCCTGTCACGACAGAGGAGATGTCTCTGCTCGCTAAGAATATTGGAGAATCAAGTATGTATGGACGCGCAGGGGGAGCTCCTACTTTAGCGGTTGGAATGGCTCATATCTTTTCGGAAGTGATCGGAGGTCCTCGGTGGATGGCATTATGGTATCACTTCGCAATCATGTTTGAAGCCTTGTTTATTTTAACAACCGTAGATGCGGGAACACGTGTGGGACGATTTTTGATTCAAGCATTTTTGGGACATCTATGGAAACCTTTGGGCAACACTCGTTCCTATCCTGCCAACGTGTTTGGAAGTCTCCTGCTTGTTTCCGCTTGGGGTTATTTTTTTTATCAAGGAGTGATCGATCCATTGGGAGGTATCAATAGTTTGTGGCCGCTCTTTGGAATTGCCAATCAGTTGATGTCCGTTGTGGCTTTATGTCTCGCGACAACCGTATTGATAAAAATGAAAAAGAAAAAGTATATTTGGGTTACTTTGATTCCTTTAGTGTGGCTCATGTCTGTCACTTTTACTGCGGGTTGCCAAAAAATATTTCACAAAAATCCGAGTATCGGTTTTCTTGCAAAAGCCAAACAACTTTCGATGGATTTGAACGCTGATAAAGTGGCTGCGGACAAGATTGAATCTGTAAAAAGAATTTTATTCAATCAACAGTTAGACGCTGTAATAGCAGGGATCTTTTTATTATTAGTGGGAGCTATTGTTTTTACTTCTGCTTGGCGATGGATTCAACTTTGGATGGAGCGGCGTCCGTTGGATTTGCGTGAGACACCACCGGTTTGGCTGCCAGAGACAGCGATGGCATCGGAATCGTC
>CAYVFJ010000123.1:0-4688 GCA_964450905.1 uncultured Verrucomicrobiota bacterium | reverse complement strand
GCAAAAGAGTCGGCTTGATTCTCATAGACTCAAACCACGTCAGCATATGAATACTTATCATAGTCTTTACGGTTCATTGACTTCCATGGATATCGGTGGAAATCGCACAGGAAATTTTTATTCGCTTCCGAAATTAGAAGAAGCGGGAGTAGGACCCATTCGTCGATTGCCGATTTCTATTCGTTTGATTCTTGAATCTGTTCTAAGAAATTATGATGCAAAAAAAATTACAGAAAAAGATATTCGAACGCTCGCAAACTGGAAGCCTCAAGCGCCACGTACGGAGGAAATCCCATTTGTAGTCGCGCGAATTATTCTTCAGGATTTTACGGGCGTGCCGCTTTTGGTGGATTTGGCAGCGATGCGTTCGGCAGTGGCGCGACTAAAGAAAAATCCGAAAGTGATCGAACCTCTCGTGCCGGTAGATCTGGTGGTGGATCATTCCGTTCAGGTCGATGCGGCAGGATCGGCAGACGCTTTTCGTCAAAATCTTGAAATCGAATTTCAACGCAACCGTGAACGTTATCAATTTCTCAAGTGGGGAACACAAGCATTTGAAACTTTTAGGGTCATTCCTCCAGGAATCGGAATTGTTCATCAGGTCAATCTGGAATATCTTGCTAAAGGGATTCTTGAAAAAAATGGGATTTATTATCCTGACACCTTGGTGGGCACCGATTCTCATACCACCATGATCAATGGTCTTGGAATTGTGGGATGGGGAGTGGGAGGAATTGAAGCGGAAGCGGGGATGCTTGGTCAGCCTGTTTATTTTTTGACACCCGATGTGGTGGGAGTTCATATGACCGGCAGATTGAATGAAGGAGTGACCGCCACCGACTTGGCCCTCGCAGTCACTCAGTTGCTTCGCAAAACGGGCGTGGTTGGTAAATTTATAGAATTTTATGGTTCCGGCGCCAAAGCGTTGCCTGTAGTGGATCGAGCGACGATTGCCAATATGGCGCCTGAATATGGGGCAACGATGGGCTTTTTCCCAATTGATAAAGAGTGTGTGAACTATCTTCGATCTACTGGTCGTAGCGAGGAACAATGTAAGCTTTACGAAAATTACTATCGTGTCCAAGATCTTTTTGGAATGCCACAAAAAGGAGAAATCCAATATTCAACGGAGATTGAATTTGATCTTTCGTCCGTCACCCCAAGTGTGGCTGGACCCAAACGTCCTCAAGATCGTATGGATCTCCCTCAACTCAAAGAAAAATTTAAAGAAGTTTTTCAAAGGCCTGTCACGGAAAATGGTTATGGCAAGAAAGGCTCTGATTTAGAACAGCAAGTTTCTGTTGAAGGTTTGAATCATGGAGCTTTCCTGAAACACGGAAGTGTGGTCATCGCAGCGATCACGAGTTGCACCAATACAAGCAATCCGTCCGTCATGCTCGCTGCAGGATTGCTTGCTAAAAAAGCGGTTGAGAAAGGGCTGCGGGTGGGTTCAACCGTTAAAACATCTTTGGCTCCTGGATCAAGAGTGGTGAGTGATTATCTTCATAAAACGGGGCTTCAACCATATCTCGATCAGCTTGGTTTTCATTTGGTGGGTTACGGTTGCACCACTTGCATCGGAAATTCAGGTCCTTTGGATTCGCGGATTGAACAAACTCTCACCAAACACGATCTTATTGCAGCCGCTGTTCTGTCTGGGAACCGCAACTTTGAAGCGCGAATTCATTCCAGTGTGAAGGCCAATTTTTTAATGTCACCTCCTCTTGTGGTTGCTTTTGCGTTGGCAGGACGGGTGGATTTGGATATGACCAAGGAACCTCTTGGTAAAGATCCACAAAATCAGCCGGTCTTTTTAAAGGATATCTGGCCTACGATTGCTGAAATTCATGCCTCCATGGAATTAGCATTGAACCCGGAAGTTTTTCGTCAGCTCTATCAAGATTTTGCTGAGCAAAACCCTCAGTGGAATAAAATTCCTGCCTCCACGGGTCAAATTTATGAGTGGGATACTCAATCCACATATATCCAGGAACCGCCGTTCTTTCGAGAGATCGGAAAAGATGATGAGAATTTTTCGATGCAACCCGGGTCCATTACAGAAATCTGTGGAGCACGACCTTTAGGTGTTTTTGGGGATTCCGTGACAACCGACCATATTTCGCCCGCAGGAAGCATCGAAAAAACATCGCCCGCCGGGAAGTATTTAATGGATCAAGGCGTTGCCTTGAACGATTTTAATAGTTACGGGTCGCGTCGTGGAAATGATCGTGTGATGACACGAGGAACCTTTGCCAATGTACGCATCAAAAATTTAATGGTTCCTGGAGTAGAAGGCGGGGTGACTCGCTGGATGCCATCCGGAAAGGTCATGTCGATTTATGACGCGGCCATGTGTTATCAGAAACAGCAGATTCCTTTAGTGGTGATTGCAGGACAGGAATACGGGACTGGCAGCTCACGAGATTGGGCGGCCAAAGGCGCTCGACTTTTAGGTGTCAAAGCTGTGATTGCACAAAGTTACGAACGGATTCATCGTTCGAATCTTGTGGGGATGGGGATTCTTCCACTCCAATTTCAGGAAGGCACGAACGCTCAATCTTTAAGACTGGACGGGAGCGAGACCTATGATATTTTGGGTTTATCCAATTCTATGAAACCCATGCAAAACGTGAGACTGGTGATTCATCGGGAGAACGGCGTTCAAGAAGAGATTGCTGTTAAACTTCGGATTGATACTCCGATTGAAATCGACTACTACCAGCATAGCGGTATTTTGCCTTATGTTTTGCGACAACTCCTTCGCACAGAAAAATGAGCTATATTTCATTGCCCAAAGCAGAGGATTTAAACGGGAAACCCCGTGAAATTCTTGAAGCATCCAAAAAACGTTGGGGATTTTCTCCAAACATCATGCGAGCTTATAGTTTGGCTCCAGAGATTTTGTATGCTGAAAATGAATGGTGCAACGCCGTCATGCGACGAGGGTTTCTTCCAAGTCAATTCAAGGAAGCGATTGCCACGGTCGTGAGCGCTACCAACTCATGCAATTATTGTTCCACCCACCATTCCCATGCCTACACTCTTGCGGGCGGAGAAAAAGAAGAAGGAACGGCTTGTCAGCTTCTGGATTTTAGTAAGTTTAATCAAAAAGAGAGAATCGCTCTTGAATTTGTCCGTCGGGCCACTCGAAATCCGAAGTCTATTTGTAAAGAAGATATCACTCAGTTACAGAAAGATTGGACCGAAGGAGAAATTGTCGAGATGGTCACTGTCATTCAGCTTTATATGGGTTCCAACTGGTTTGTCACTATCCTCGGATTAGAATTGGAAGAAGAAATAAAGGTGGTCTAGGTTTAGTAAAATGCAGGGCGGCTTGCTACCTGATTTTAGTAGTGGTAGCTTATCTCTTCTCATGGATCCGAAATTGATTCGTAACTTTTGTATTATCGCTCACATCGATCACGGCAAAACCACGCTCTCGGATCGTCTCCTTCAAACAACGGAGACGATTGAAAAGCGTGATATGCGGGATCAGTTGCTGGACGGAATGGACTTAGAACGTGAACGCGTCATCACGATCAAAGCTCATCCTGTTCGAATGAAATACAAAAGCAAAGAAGGTCACGATTATGAATTAAATTTGATCGATACCCCTGGACATGTCGATTTTGCCTACGAAGTTTCGCGCAGTCTTTCGGCTTGTGAAGGAGCGTTGCTCATTGTAGACGCGGCTCAAGGTGTCGAAGCGCAAACCGTGGCAAATGTCCATTTAGCAACCAAACAAAAACTAACCATTATTCCTGTCATCAATAAAATTGATCTGCCAAATGCGGATATCCCTTCCACTCTTCATCAAATTGAAGATATCCTTGCGATTCCGAGGGAAGAAGTCATTCATGCAAGCGCTAAAATGGGAATTGGCATTACAGAAATTTTGGAAGCAGTGATTCAAAGAATTCCTTCGCCACAATCTTTGGAACCAAATTCTCTCCGAGCTTTAGTCTTTGATTCGGTTTTCGATACTTATCGCGGGGTGGTGACTCATGTCCGGGTCTTTGATGGAGAAATGCGGGCTGGGACACGGATTCGATTGATGCGATCCGGTGAGGATTACGAAGTGAAAGAGGTTGGCACTTTTGCTCCGGAACCTATCCGTCGGGAGTCGCTTGGAGTAGGTCAAGTCGGTTATGTGATTGCGAACATTAAAACAACCGCAGAAATCAAAATTGGCGATACCATTACTTCATCCCAAAAACCTTCATCCAATCCTCTTCCTGGATTTCAAGAAGTTCATCCCATGGTTTTTAGCGGGATTTATCCCATTGACACTTCTAACTATGAACACTTGAAAGCTTGCATGGACAAATTACAGTTGAACGATTCTGCTTTTGTGTATCAGGCAGAAAGTTCTGTGGCGCTTGGCTTCGGATTTCGCTGTGGTTTTCTTGGGCTGCTCCACATGGAAATCATTCAGGAACGACTTCGTCGAGAATATCAAATGGATATCATTGCCACCTATCCCAGTGTCATCTATCGAATCAATAAAACGAATAAAGAAACTTTAGAGGTCGATAATCCAGTGTATCTTCCAGACCCAAGTGTCATTGAATTTATTGAAGAACCTTATGTCCGAGCCTTTATCATGATCCCGAATAGTGTGATTGGAGATATGATGTCCTTGATCATGGACCGTCGAGGAATATCGCCGAGCACAGAAACTTTGGATA
>CAYVFJ010000122.1:0-5436 GCA_964450905.1 uncultured Verrucomicrobiota bacterium | reverse complement strand
TAAAACTTCAATGGCAGCTTGTCGCACTTTGATCTGTTTATCGACAGTGGCAAGCATTTGTAAGTCTTCCCGAATTTTATCATCCAGAAAGGGTTCCAGAAATTTGATTGCTGTCACACGATATTGTTCCAATCTTTCCGGCTGAAAGGCGTTGATGGTTTGATTGTCTTTTTGTTTGGAAAGATAATCTCTGCTCAGGCGTTCCACATATTCCAAATCTAAAAAATGTTTCAGAATAGGTAATGCCCGTGAATCCTTATAACGCGCAAGCGCAAAAGCGGCATTCCATTCCACAAGAGAATCTGGATCATTCAAGGCTTCCGCGCAACGATGGATGGCTTTTGGATCATCAAAATTCCCAAGCACAAAAATGGCGGTCTGTCGTAATCCAGGATCACTGGAATAAGATCCTTCTAACAAAGACGGGATAGCCGAAGCATCGCCGATTCGCCCTAAAGCAACCATGGAATGAATCGCGGTTTCAGAGTCCGCATCTTTAATAGCCGAGATTAAAATGGAAACAATTTCAGGTCCCCCGACTAATCCCAAAACTTGAGCGAGATATTGACGGATTCGTCGGTCGGTTCCAGAAGATTGCTGAAAGATTTTGGCCACTTTTTTTTGAAAATCAGGATTTTCCCTTAGAAACTCGGTTCGATTAAAACGGAGTTGTTCTGTCACATCATAAATGTTCTGCCATTGTTTGGCTTCCTGAATATAATTGAGAAGTTTTAATGCATCCTGTTCTTTCTGCGAAGAAGAGCGCGAAGCGCTGCTGAGAGCGGAGATATAATTTGAGAGATCACGCTTTTCCCACGTCAACCAGCGAAAGATAAAAACCAAGACCACACAAAAGATCACTATCGCCATGGGAATCAAAAAAAATTGAACCGCCAATTTGACGAGAGGATTGACCGGTTCAATGATTGGATCTGGACTACCCCCGACAGGGATAATTCCAGGTAACCGCGGGCTTTTGTTTGGATCAGAATCTGTCACAGCCTATCCTTTCTTCCTGCCACCTTTTAGTGGTGGTGTGGCCTCTGCGTAAGACAAATCTTAAATTTGGTAAAATAGAAACTAATAACTCAAGACAAGCCCGATGTGCCAACGCGAATTGTAGCGACTATTAAGTCCTGTGTCATACAACTGAAACCCATAATCAGCGCGGGCTGAGAGGTACGGGTTGATCGTATAACGAAATCCTGGGCCTGTGCCAGCAAGCAATACACTCGGATCTTCACCTCTAGCAAGTCTCTTATTTTGTGCCACCCCATAATCATAAAAATAAAGGAACTGAAATTGATCGGTTGCCTTGCTCAGACCAATCAATTTTCCTGGACTAATGGATGGAGTTCTCAATTCTGTAGAGAAAATATAACCTTCATCCCCGTTGGCTTCACGTTCGTCATAACCGCGCACGGTACTATATCCACCAATCCCCAACTGTTCGCTTCCTAACAAGTTGGCATCGGAATATTGATAAGTTCCCTTCATGACCCACGTGAAATCGTACGGCAATCTGGTTACACGATCGATGTTGATTTTGCTGTAAATATAACTCGCACGCGAAAAGGCGCGTGGTGCCGATACGAATGTGGGCCTAGCCGCTCCATTAAACACTTCATCAGAATTTTTATCAGTTAAAGCGCCTGGACTATAAAAGAAATTAACCCCTAATCCAGTATTACCCCAAGGATCTCTTAACCCAGAATTATAACCTGCATTCCATTGCAAAATATCTGTGGTATTGTTAAACGCGGTGCCTGCTCCGACAATTTCCAAGTTGTTATTGCTTTTCTTAAAATCAAAGCCAGCCGTAAACTCTTGAACATACTTTTCGATCGTAGGCAAAGGAATTGAGTAACGCGCGCTTGCCTGCCAACTGTGTCCTTTTAGTCCAAACGCCGTAGGCGCGTCCGCAACTGTATCCGCATAACTTCCGAAGATCGTGAGACGATGTCTCCATGGTAATGGCGCCACATAACTCCCTGAGTGAGCCGCTAATTTATTAAAATTGCCGTCTGCGGTATATTGATAGTTAAATTGATGACCCAAGAGGAAAGCATTTCCCCAGTTAGCGCCAAAGAGAATTCTTTCATCGCCTGTAAGATTATTTCCTGTGTCTTCATAACCCGTATAAACACGCAATGGAAAACGATCTTTAACCTTCATGACTAAATCGGTTTGTCCAGATTCTTTGCCTGGAGTAAAAACCACATCCGTCTGACGGAACGGATTGCTATTCAACCAATTGATGTCTTCAGTTAGCTGGGTAGACTCCACGTGTTCACCCGGTTTCACTCTCAAATTACTTAACAAAAGTCGACTGCTAAACCATTTATTACCTTCAATACGCGCTTCCCCAAGCACCGCCTCTAAAACAACCACTTGCACGACGCCCGAAGTAATATCTTGCTCCGGAACGGTGACCTCCACGACAGGATGCCCTTTCTGACGATAGTACAACACGACATCTCGGGTGATCTGGTTGAGCGATTTCATGCTCACTGGTTGGCCAAAATAGGGTTCCATCGATTTTTTAAAATCATCGGACTCTAACAAAGGCAAATCGTATGGATTGACTCCCATGATACCAGGACGCCCCTTTTTGCGTATTTTATCCGGTTTGGCTTCGAAAACAAGACCCCTAAGGGCTTTGACCAATACCTTTTCTTCACCACCGGTAGGAAGCTCTTTCTTGGGCAGTTCAAACTCGCCCGTTTGCGGGGGAGGAGTTTTTGGAGCAATCTTTTGATAATCCTGGGCAACGACGCCCAATCCAAAAAATAAAATGACAAACAAATGTAAAATGACAATCCTTTTCTTCATATCCTAATTTCTCCTTGGTATTTTTAAATATCGCTGTTTACACTGCCGACAACCTTCCCCCAGGTCAATCATTATTCGGCACAGAAAAACAACTTACCTATCCTCTGCTATTTTTTTGTATCCTTATCTTCTTTGACATCCTTCGAAGAAGCATCTTCAACAGGCTGACCGGGATTACGCTTGAGCCCGTAATGATTTACAATCTGTTTTGCTGAAGGATGTTCTGAGCTAGCAGAAAGGTCTAGAATATCGCCCGCAAAATTTTGAAAAAGAATTTCCATTTTTTTATACTCTTCGAGACCCGCGTTGACACGCTGCTCTGTAATGGCTTGTTCCTTAATCAGAGGCGTTCGCTGAGAAGACGCCTTGCCGATGCTATAGATCTGTAAAAGACCGAAGATCGTTAAAAAGATTGTAAAAGACCAAAAAGGTGAATACGACGTTTGATTGGAAGAATCGGAATTTATCATAAAAATATTTGGTTAATTTTGTGTTCTTATTATTTCTTTTTGTTCTCTTTATCTTCGGGTTTACGTTCACCAACCAGTTTATACTTCTGCAATAACCCGCGCATTTCAGAATCGCTCCCTTGAAGGATAAAGGTGCCCATCTCGCGGATCACCTGTTCCTTAAACCTTTTAGCGGTACTAATTTTTTGTTCATCCTGTCTCAAACC
The DNA here is from genome assembly GCA_964450905.1 of uncultured Verrucomicrobiota bacterium. GTDB lineage: Bacteria > Verrucomicrobiota > Verrucomicrobiia > JABWAM01 > JABWAM01 > CAYVFJ01. Next base: position 1,928 of record CAYVFJ010000122.1, on the reverse strand, counting down.
TATGATCTTGGTTTGTAACGATGAAGCATCGCGGTTATACAAAAAGCTGACAATGGTTAAGATGGCCACAAAGGTGCTCATCACATTTAGGGCGTAGAATTGAAGTTTGTTCATAATTAAGTGTTTACTCTATCTCAATTCCATTTAAATGGAAGCTTTTTTTTCATAATAATGAAACTTTTTTTTAATGCCCTCTCCGCCACCCTCATGCATGTCAAATACCAAGCTTCGATGTCATGCTCAAAAGAAAAACCGCATAAAGCGGAAAATTGCAAATAAGACCCTGATACGCATCACGCTTCAAGCGTTGACAATAGTAGGAATATAAATCAACTTCCAGTGTGATGAAAATCAGCATTAGTTTGCCTAACGAGATCGTTGCATTTTTGGACAGTCTGGTGGTCGATCATCGATTTCCGAATCGAAGCAAGGCTCTTGCGAGAGCGACTTATGAATTGCAAAAGGTTGAGCGAGATCGGCAATATGAAAAAGCTTTAAGAAAATTGGATTCAAAAGAAGAGAAAACGATCGCTGATTCCTTCATAGAAAGTGATTCTGCATGGCCGAAATACTGAGGGGTGAGATTTGGTGGGTTCGATTGGATCCGGTGATCGGCCACGAACAACGCGGCAAAAGACCTGTTAAGACATGAGATAGGATATCCATTTTAACCCTTGCACGTTCTGAAAGTGACGAAAATTTCGAGTGACCAATTCCGCGCTATGTTCGATGGTCCACGCGGCAATCCATAAATCAAACTTGGAAATGCCGGAGAGAAGTTTTTGATTTCGTAAATCAGCAACAATCATCGCGTAATGCTTGGCTGTTTCAATGGTGATATCGCCCCACTCAAACTGACGAAGGAAAAGAAGTCCTTCTTGGAATCTAGCTTGAGAAATAAAGGCTGCGCCTTCCAGAAATTCTCCTGCTGCTGGAATGGGAACCACAAAAATTTCTGCTCGCCGTTGAGCCATGACTTCTTTTGTGGAATGCGAAGGAACAGATCGATTCCTCCAAAGATCCACAAGAAATGTTGTATCAAGACAAATCATGTTTTTCCCATTTTTCAAGAAGACGATCTCTCTCGATGATTTGACGCATTTTTGCAGCCTCCTCATCGTTTAATGATGAAATCGATCTGTTTTCTAAACTGGCAAGAATCGCAGCACCCGTGTGCGCATCCCCTCTTTGCTTAACCAACCGATCAATGACTTTCGAAAAAGATTCAGACTCATCCTTCAGGGAAGCAAGCCTCTCATACACACGCATATCCACGGCAATTGTCTTCGTGCTCATGTATGTAGTTTTATATATAAAACCTTCTTTGTCAAATGATATGCTCAACGCGGTCATCATCTGAGCTTTTCTCGGTGAGCATAAGCGGCTCGCGTGTCCTGTGTCCTGTTTGGCGGCTCGCCAAACAGCTCTTCTCCGGAAAATCGTTCCGCCTCTGAGGCAGGATGCCGATTTCGATCCGCCGCGGCGGATGTTCCCCAAGCCGTTTTTATTAAATGAAGTGGGTGAACTGTTACCAAACTTTCAGTTGCGCTTGTGAGTAAACAGACCTATGTTGAGACAGGATGCGAAACATTTATGAATTGTAAGTTGCAAGTCCAAAAATGGGTAAGCGGTAGGGTCGCTTTCATTATTGTCGTGGGGGTTGTTTTGATCATGAGTTTTCATCAAGTTTTTGCTGCAAGCGGCGATTGGACTACTGACGCAGGTGGAAATTGGGTAGATGGTGCCAACTGGAGCGGAGGAACTCAACCCAATGGAATTGGTGACGATGCTTCTTTCACGACGGATTATACGACAGATCCAATCACCATTACTTTGCCAGGAACTGCACGAGATGTGAGAACCATTACCTTTAGTGATGGTAGCAAAATTATCCTCAATAGCGGCCGTCTCAACCTTAACCTTACAGG